>NZ_JBZVFJ010000171.1:0-6209 GCF_058402725.1 Fundidesulfovibrio sp.
CACGGCTTGCAGGGCGGCGATCACGGTGCGGATCAGGCCCCGGGGGATGGACACGATGTCGGTGGTCATAAGGTTCTCCAAAGGCGAATGTTGGTGATGGTTTCGGCGGCCCGGCGGCGGCGACGGCCGCGCAAGAGGCCGAACAGACGGCGAAGCGCCCACATCACAGGCGCTCCAGGAACTGGCGGTTGGCCTCCAGGCTGGCCTGCTCGGCGGCGGTCAGAACCGCTGCGGACACCAGGATGTAGTGTTCGCACCAACCATGAACCGGAGGCCCGAAGGAGGCCCAGGATTGGCGGAAACCGGGTGTGGTGTTGGCCCGGTTACGCAAGCACGAGAGGCCGAGCGGGCAGCCGTCGCGGAAGCACAGGGTTAGAATCGTCATGATCGCCTCCCCTATTCGGCCGCGGCGCGCGAGGCAGCGGCGGCGTCCATCATCGCCGTGAGCTGGAGGGTGATTTTGCGGGCCTCGGCACGCAGGACTGCCGCCATGCCGCGCGCCCGGCGGATGTCGTCGATGGTTCCGGCAACCGTCTGGCGGTGGCGCCGACGCTCGGCGGGGTCTTGCTTTGCCACGCCGAACGCCTTGCATCTTTTGGCCGAACGCAGGAGCTGCCACGCCATCGTGCGGTTCTGCTGGGCGGCGAATTCCAGGTCACGGCGCATGCGGTCGAGGCCGAGGGGATCGGCCGGCATCGAAAATGTCGGGATGGCGGCGTCGGCCGGAATCGGGCCGTCGTAACGCAGCTCAAGGAGATCGCGGTCGGTGTAGGCCATGCTCGCCCCCCTTTCCGCAAGGCGCCGGGGGACTATCCCCCGGCCTCTTTCCGGCAATCTGAGCCGGTGCCCTGCGTGTCAGCCGGTGTGAACGGGTGACAAGGAGAATGCTACAAATTTACTTGTACGCTCGTCAACAAATTTGTTTGTAGGTTCGGGCATGAGAAAACCCGCCTACCGGAGCGGGCGGGGTTGGGGGGCTGGATATCAGCTGTCAGTAATGGTTTACGTTCGTTTCTTGGTACTGCTCGCCGTAGCGCACCACCTTGCCTTCACGGAAGGTGACGGCGTAGGTGCGGGGCCACTCGGAAATGGCGTGCTTCATGCGCTTATAGATAAGTTGCTCCTCGCCCCGGTCGGCATCTGCACTTACTGACACGGGCTCGCCCAGAATCTGAACCACCTGGGCCTTCGACATCCCCAAGGAAATCTTGTTGAAGTCCGACGCCGTGCCATAGACGGCTGCCTGACATCCAGACGCAGCAACAACGATGGCGACGACCTGGGCTACGCGCTTAATCATTCTCCTCTCCTTCCATTTACCACGGCGCGCCGCGCAGAATAAGAACTGCTGATACCGCCGGGATAAGGAGGATCACCGCTTGGGCCAGCCTCCAGGAAAACTCAACCAGCACGGCATTTTTATTCCAGTTAGGCGTGCGTCCTGTCATGGCCGCAGGTTGCGGCTTGCAGTTCACATAAGCAGAAAATGAAGCCCAGCCAAAAACAGCCACTACCGCGACGGACCACCAGTAAGACCGCCCGAACACGCCATCATCAACGTCAACGTAAAGCTTTAGCGGGAGAATGAAGGCGAAAAAATACCAAGCTATCGACTTGAAGTACCGGCCAATCCATTTTTCCGTATCAGTCACACCCGCCTCCCCAGCCAAATAACTCGGCCGATGATGCGCACTTCCCCGGCGGCCACGTCGCGGTATGTGTCGTATCGCGGATTGTCGCTGGAGATGGTGAAGCGTCCAGACCTTGGGTCCACCGTCACCCGCTTCACCAGCAGGTCGGCACCCAGGCGCAGACCATAGATGCCGTCGCGGGTAATGCGGTCCACCATCCGGTCGATCAGGATCTGGTCTCCATCATGCAGCGTCGGTTCCATGCTATCGCCGGAGACATGCACCAGTATCAGCCGGTCGGGCGGTGAATTGGTCAGTCGCTTCAACCACCTGGGATCGAATGGTTCCAAGTAGGCCGGTTGCGGGTCTTCTTCGCACCAGACTCCCGGCCCGGCAGAAAGCGCGAGGTCGAAAACAGGGATGCGCAGGATATCGACGCTCTGGTGTTCCGGCTTAACGGGCGCGCGCACGGTATCTGTCTTGCCTTGCAGCCATTGCGGTGTGGCGTCAAGGGCGTGCGCCAGTTCGAGCAGGTAGCGGGGGCGCAGCACCTCGCCACGTTCCAACTGGTCGATGGATTGCTGCTTGCACCCAATACGCTCGGCCAGCTCGGGCTGACTGAGCCCTAGTTCCTGGCGGCGCTGGCGCGTTCTGTCTCCGATCACGCTCATGGGCACTACGGTACAAACGCGCTTGTTCCGCGTCTCAACAAACGTTCTTGTTGCCATTCTACAAATTTACTTGTACTGTTCGGGCATGAGCAACGAACTCGTCCAACAAGCCATCAAAACCGTCGGCAGCCAGAGCGCGCTGGCGAAGCGATGCGGAAAGAAACAGGGCCACGTATGGCACTGGCTCAACTCCGAGCGGGTGTCTGCCGAGGCCGCCATCCTCATTGACACGGCTACGGAGGGCGTCGTCCCGAAGCACGCGCTTCGTCCCGACCTTTTCCCGCCGCCCAGCAGCACGGCGACCGCTCACCAGCATGGTGACTCGGCTCCCTCCACGGGAGCCGCTCCATGACCATCCCGCTCACCGCCGCCGAACAAGAGCGGAAGCGCCGCTTAATCGCCGCCTGCACCCTCACCCCCGAGGAACTGGCGGAGAAGCGCCGTCGTATCCTCGCCTTCTGCGCCCCGGAACTGTCCGGGGAACAGCTTGATAAGCTGGTCGGCGGCGGCCCTGGCCTCGGGGGCGTCCACCCCGTCGAGCAAGGCAAGACTGTGTTCCGTGATGACGGCGTGGTCCTCGGGCGTGAGGACGCCCTTGCTCATCAGGCGGTCGACCAACTCGACCATGAAGGTGGTCAGCGCCAGTATTCTTGCGGTGTACATGGTTCACCTCTTCCCCCTGACGCCATGACCATCCCGTATGACGACCATCATGACGCCCGCCGCTGGATGCTGGGCTTAGTCAAGGATCGGTCCGTGGACGTGATGATCCGCCGCAAGATCCTGCTCGCGGGAAAAGAAATCACGGATCGATTGTCGGTGCATTTCGAGCGATGCGCCGCAGCCGGAGCAGACGAGGGGCCGTTCAGCCGAGCGATCGCTGAAGTTCCCGGAGAATACCTGGACCTGATGACCGCAGCAGTCGCACGGGATATGGGCGCTGTGTGTCGCTGGGCGGCCACCTGGGAACCGTCCGAAGAGATCATCATTCGACATGGAGAATCCTCCACGGTGGGTTGTGACAAAGCCACTGTAGGAGCGGCGGGGGCGGGCGTCGAGTCATCCCCCGCCATCGGGCATGGGGGCTAACCATGCCCAGGGGGGAAGCGATCAGCCAAGGCCATGAACCGTTCGTCGCCGCGGGAATTCCGTTGACGGATGGGGCGGTGGCGAATGGGCCGGCGCTTTGCCTGACGCCGGCCCACCCTGCCTTTTCGGAAGCGTCTTCCGGCTGCTCTCGCCACCACACGAGCGGCAACCACCCCGATGCTTTCCCTCTGACGATCCATGACACCCACCGGGGTTTTTCCTCCGAACGGCACCACCATCGCGCTGTTCGGAGTGCACTTCCATGCGCAAACGTCCCGGAAAAATGTACGAAAGTAATCCTATGGCCGCAGTGACCGCCCATGACGTGGCGGCACGCATCTCGGCCGCCCTTCGTCAACGCTTCGACCGCACCCGCCATGCCGCCAAGGACATCGCGGCCCGTGTGGACGCATCGCCCCGGGCCGCCGAGGACTGGCTGCAGGGCGAGACCGCGCCCCGGGCCGCCGAGCTGATCCGCCTGTGCGCCGAGTTCGACGAGGTGTTCGACGCGGTGTGCGCCCTGGCCGGGCGCAAGCCAAGCGGTGTCGGCCTGACCCCGGCACAGCGCGACGCGCTGGCCTCCATCATCAAGACCCTGGAGGAACAATGACCATTCTGCTGGAAGCCCATTCCTGGCGCGGCGTCTCTCGGTGGAGCGACGGTGTCTGGCGTATCGCCGTACTGGGGTGGGTGACCGTCGGGGTGTCGCGGCAATCGCTGGTCGAGCGCATGCGCAAGCTGGTCGCGGCCATGAAGACCCTGGCCGAAAAGGACTGAGCCGTGGTCTTCAGCATTCTCATCGCCAACACGCAGGGGCGGCCCCGGAAGTCCACCGCCCCGCGTCAGGCGGCCGGCGCCTCCTCCCCGCCGGCCGCCGCCCCTTTCGTCGAGCAGGAAATGGTTTGGGACGACTGGATCGTCCGCGAGACCACGGCCTGCAACGAAATGGCCGACGACCTCTCGGCCTACCTGGAGCACTTGCGCCGTACTCGGCCCATCGAGCCGTCGCCGGTGCCTGGTTCCTTCACCACCACCACACCGGAGACCACTGACATGGCACGTCGCCGCAAGACCAGCGAGGCGCAGTACTGCCTCAGCGAGGAACAGAAGCAACAGAAGATCCAGGCGGCTTTCCCCGCCATCTACGGCCTGATGCAGCAGGTCGAGGCCAAGAAGGCCGAGCATATCAAGCCGCTGGCCGACGCCATCACCAAGGCGTGGCGCACGCTGAAGGCGGAAACTGGCACCGACCAGGCCGACCTCAAGCCGTTCTTCCTGATCTTCATCCGCGAGCAGATTGCCGAGGCGGCCGAGAACGAGGCCGACGCCGAGCGCATCCGCGAGAACCTGCGCCGGGCCTTCCAGGCTCTGTCGTCCGGCGAGACCCTGGACCTGCTGGCCGCCTTCGGCCAGGTCGAGACCCTGAAGGGTGGCAAGGCCGATACCGACGCCAACGAGGACGAGGATGAAACCGACGACGAGCCCCGCGAGCTGGCCGGCGAGGCCGATTCCGAGGAGCCGCGCGAGAGCGGCCCGGCCCCGGTTGACGCCGTCGGCAAGGGCGGCCCGGGCGGCGAGCCCAAGGACGACGAGCCCGAGGTGCTGGCCGACGCCCAGGCCCCGCTGACCACCACCGCCGACGATTCCGAGTTCGCCGCCGCCGGTCACATCTTCCAAGCCGGCCGCACCGCCGCGCTGGAGGGCGTGGCGCTGGACGACAACCCGCACGCCAAGAACGGGAATGGGGGCGTGCAGGCCAAGCTGTGGGCGAACGGCTGGAACAAGGGCAACGCCGAGCGCGAGGCCAGCGCCAGCGGCGCCGATGTGGTGACCCTGCCGCGCAAGTCCCGCGCCCGCAAGGCGGCCGAGCCGGCGGCCGGCGTCACGGTGATCGATGGCGTCGAATACCACGACGCCACCGCCTCGGCCGAGCTGGGCGCCAGCCGCCCGGCCTTCCCCGTCCACTGAGGCCAGGCCATGTCCAAGGGGGGAAAGCGCGTCAGCATCGTCATTCTCGGCGAAGTCGCCAGCAAGGCCAACTCCCGCAAGCTGGTCCTGATCAAGGGCCGGCCGGCCTTCATCAAAAGCGACAAGGCGCGCGCCTGGTGGGCATCTGCTGAGAAGCAGGTGCCCGTCCGGCACCCCCTGATGGCCGGCGATTTGGTGGCGTACATCCGCATCCATTACGCCAGCCGTCGCCCCGACCTCGACCCATCGCTGATCCTCGATGTCCTTCAGGGCCGCGTCTACGAGAACGACCGCCAGGTGCGCGAGATGCACCTGTACTGGGCGCTCGACAAGGTCAATCCGCGTACTGAGATTGTTCTGGAGCCCATGCAGCCATGCCTGCTGTGAAAGCCCTGCGCCCCTATCAGGAGCGCGACAAGAAGGCCGTGCTCGCGTGCCTCCAGCGGGGCCAGAACCCGCTGCACGTCTGCGCCACCGGCGGCGGCAAGACCACCGTGTTCGCCTCGGTCGCCGATTACGTCGTCCGCCATGCCGGCTGGGATGTCGGCGTGCTCGTCCATCGCGACGAGCTGCTGGAGCAAGCCTGCCGCGCCCTGGACGATGCCGGCGCCGTCTATGGCGTCATCGCCCCCGGCCACGTCGTCACCAGCCACAAGGTCCACGTCGCCAGCATTGCCACCCTGGTCGCGCGCCTGGCCGCCGGCTGCCGCGATACCGCGCGCTGGCTGCTGAACCTGCGGCTGGCGATTGTCGATGAAGCCCACCATGCCGTCGCCGACCAGTGGGTGCGCGTCGCCGAGGCGATGGCTGGTGCGCTGCTGTACGGCGCCACCGCCACCCCCTATCGCAC
>NZ_JBZVFJ010000172.1:0-6191 GCF_058402725.1 Fundidesulfovibrio sp.
GGGCCGTCCCAGGCGCGCGCGGCCCAGTCCTCGGGCGTGGTGGACTACATCGGCGTGGGGCCGATCTTCGCCACAAAGACCAAGAAGGACGTCTGCGACCCCGTGGGCCTGGACTACCTGCGCTACGTGGCCGAAAAGATCGAGCTGCCGTTCGTGGCCATCGGGGGCGTCAAGGAACACAACATCGCCCAGGTGCGCGCCTGCGGGGCCAGGATGGTCTGTCTGGTCACGGAGATCGTGGGGGCTGCGGACGTGGAGTCCAGGGTCCGCTCGCTGGCGGCCGCGCTCCGGGCGTAGAAGGAGCAGGATCATGGAACTCAAGCATTTCCCGGCGGTGGACGCCGTGACCTTCGACAGCGACAAGGTCAAGGGCGTCTCCGGCCGCGTGCTCATCGGCAAGGACGACGGGGCCGGGCACTTCTGCATGCGTCTTTTCGAGATCGAGCCCGGCGGCTACACGCCCAGGCACTCCCACGACTGGGAGCACGAGATGTTCTTCCACCAGGGCGAGGGCGAGGTGCTGGGCAACGGCGCGTGGAATGCCGTGCGTCCCGGCAGCGTGGTCTTCGTGCCCGGCGGCGAGGAGCACCAGATCAGGAACACCGGGACCACGCCCCTGGCGGTGGTCTGCCTGGTGCCCTCCTTCGCGCCCGAGATGTAGCGCGGCAGGAGCAACGGACGCCGCTTCCGGGCCGCCCCGGAAACGGCGCGCGAACCCCAGTTCAGGAAGGACCCCCATGAAAACGGCCTTGGTGCTCATCGACATCCAGATGGACTACTTTCCCGGAGGGGCCATGGAGCTGTCCGGCTCCGAGGCGGCGGCGGCCAAGGCGGGGCGCGCCCTGGGCTGGTTCCGCGAGAAGGGCTGGCCCGTGGTCCACGTGCAGCATCTCTCCGTGCGGCCCGGGGCCACGTTCTTCGTGCCGGGCACGCGGGGCGTGTCGTTCCATCCCTACGTGCTCCCGGCGGAGGGCGAGCAGGTGGTGGTGAAGCACTTCCCCAACTCCTTCCGGGGCACGGGACTCCAGGACATCCTGGACCAGGCCGACGTGAAGCGCGTTGCCTTCGCGGGCATGATGACCCACATGTGCGTGGACGCCACCGTGCGCGCCGCCTTCGACCTGGGCTACCAGTGCCTGGTGCTGGCCGACGCCTGCGCCACGCGCGACCTGGAGTTCGGCCACGAGGAGGTGAAGGCTGGCAAGGTGCACGCCGCCTTCCTGGCCGCCCTGGGCGCGGTCTACGCCGAGATCGCGGGCGTGAAGGACATGGCCTCGGCCCTGGGGTGAGCGCCATGGACCTTCTGGGCGAACTGCGCTCGCTGCTGCGGGCCTTCGACGACAAAGGCATCGCCTACGCCCTCTGCGGCGGGCTGGCCATGGCCGTGCACGGCGTGGCGCGCGCCACCATGGACATCGACGTGCTCGTCCTGACCTCCGACCTGTCCCGGATGGCCGAGGCGGCCCGGGAACAGGGCTACGTACTGCCCGCCGCGCCCATGGAGTTCGCGGGCGGCGCGGTGCGCTTGCACCGGCTGAGCAAACCCGGACCGGCCGACGCCCTGCCGCTGGACATGATCGAGGTGGGCGACGCCCTGCGCGGCGCCTGGGAGACGCGCAGGCGGCTGCCCTGGGAGGGCGGCGGCATCGTGGTGGTGGACAAGGCCGGGCTGGCGAGCCTCAAGCGTCTGCGCCTGAGCCTTCAGGACCGCGCGGACCTGGAGGCCCTGGGCGAGGAGGCGGACCTTGGACGTTGACATGTCCCCCGGGGCCGTCACGGAGCGCCTGCGCCGCGTGTCGGAGCTGCGCCGCCTCTGCCTCTCGCTCGCCCGGGCCAAGGCGGTTGACGAACAGGGCCTCCATGAGGCAACAACCCCCTCCCCGGAGCCTGCTCCGGGAACGGACGGCCCGCCCGGGGCCGACCGGCGCGAGCCCGCCGCGTGACGCAGGCCAAGACCGCGCACGCATCCCCCTTTTCCCGGCCCAGGCGCTAGCCATCGCGGGCCGGACACGCTACGGATACGCCATGCCAGCCACCATCGCCATCATCGGCCGCCCCAACGTGGGCAAGTCCACGCTCTTCAACCGCCTGCTGCGCAAGCGCAAGGCCATCACCCACGACCGCCCCGGCGTCACGCGCGACCGCCTGGACGGCGAGGCCGTCCTGGCCGGGGTGCCCGTGAACCTCATCGACACCGGCGGCCTCACCCTGGAAGACCCCCAGGGCCTGGAGGTGGACGTGCTCGAACAGGCCCGGCGCGCCGTGGAGGCAGCCGACCTGGTGCTCCTGGTGGTGGACGGCCGCGAGGGCATCACCAGCGAGGACGAGCGCGTGGCGGGCCTGCTGCGCCAGTCCGGCAAGCCCGTGCTGGTGGCCGTGAACAAGGTGGACGGCGGCGAGAAGGAGGCCCTCTACACGGCCGACTTCCACTCCCTGGGCCTGGACCTGGCCCCGGTCTCGGCCGAGCACGGCTTCGGCATGCGCACCCTGGTGGACGACATGCTCGCCCGCCTCCCCGAGTTCGAGGACGAGGCCGACCGCCCCGAGACCGAGCTGACCCTCTCGCTCCTGGGCCGCCCCAACGCGGGCAAGAGCTCCATCATCAACGCCCTGGTGGGTGACGCGCGCCTCATCGTCAGCGAGGAGGCGGGCACCACCCGCGACGCCGTGGACGTGGCCTTCGAGAAGGACGGACGGCGCACCGTGTTCGTGGACACTGCGGGCGTGCGCCGTCGCACCAAGATCGAGGACTCCCTGGAGCGCATCGCCAGCCTTACGGCCCTGGGCAGCGGACGGCGCGCCGACGTGACCATCCTGGCCGTGGACGGCCCCGGCGGGCTGGCCATGCAGGACAAGCGCCTCATCGCCTACCTGGACAAGGAGAAGGTCCCCTTCATGGTGGCCGTGAACAAGGTGGACCTGGTGGACGCCAAGGGCCTCTCGGCCCTGAAGCAGGAGATGAGCCAGGAGCTGCGCATCTGCCCCCACGTGCCCGTGCTGTTCGTCTCCGCGCTCACGGGCAAGGGCCTGCGCGACGTGCTGCCCACGGCCCGGGCCATCCGCGAGGAGTGCCGCATCCGCGTGGGCACCGGCGAGCTGAACCGCCTGCTGCGCGAGGCCGTGGAGCGCCACCAGGCCCCCCTGGTGAAGGGCAAGCGCCCCAAGTTCTACTACCTCACCCAGACCGACACCGTGCCCGCCACGTTCGTCTTCTTCGTCAACGATCCCGAGCGCATCAAGGCCAGCTACGCCCGCTACCTGGAGAACCAGCTGCGCAAGCTCTTCGGCATCCGCCACGCGCCCATCAAGCTCATGTTCCGGGGCAGCCGCCAGCGCAACGAGGACGGCGACATCATCCAGCGCCCCAGGCCCGCGCCCCAGAAGCCCGGAACGCCCAAGAAGCGCTCGCCCCGGGCCGGATCGGACCGGGTGGCCAAGTCGGTGGAGACCGAGGACAGGCCCATGAAGCCCGCATCGCCCAGGCCCGCCGCGCCGAAGCCCGCAGGCCCGAAGCCTTCCGGTTCCAGGACTGGCGCTCCCAAGGCCCGTTCCCCCAGGTCCGGCGCGGGCAAGCCCAAGCCCTCCAGCACCCGGCCCGGCGACAGGTCCGGCACGGGCCGCTCGCGCCCGCCCAGGCCCGGCACGAAGAAGGGGTAGGGCAGGGGGCTCACGCCGCCTGCCCTCACGTTCCGCCCGGACTCACTTCCCCGACGGCGGCATGGGGTCCGCCCCCGGGCACAGATCCACGGCCTTGCCGCCGGGCTCCAGGGTCCACACGCGGAAGGGGTACTCCCCGCCCGCCTGGGCGTCCGTGTAGCCGCAGAACACCAGCGCCCGGCCGTCCGGCGTCCACGCGGGCGCGAAGGCCGTCAGCTCCGGCGGCGTGAGCGCCTGGGCCTTGCCCGTAGCCGCGTCGTGCAGGAACAGCGACGAACTCACGTCCGGCACCTTGCGCCGAAACAGCGGCGTGCCCTCCACCGCCATGCTGAACGCGATCTGGCCCGGATTGCCCGGGCGCACCGCGAAACGGTCCGCGCTGGAGATCATCTTCGTCCCCGATCCCGTGAGCTGGCCCAGGGGGATTTTCCGCGCCGCCTTGCCGTCCAGGCCCCAGAAGGTCAGCTCTTTCATGTCCTGGGTCACCACGTGCGCGCCGTCGGGCGTCCACAAGGGCTCGAAAAGGCTCGTCCCCCCCTTGCCGCCGCGCACCAGCTCCGCCGGGGCCTGCCCCTGGCGCGCCAGCATCAGCGCGTCGCCCCCCTGGGAGCGGCGCACCCACGCCACGCTCGCGCCGTCCGGCGAGAAGCGCGGCGACAGCAGGAACTCTTCGGGTCCGGCAAGCGCTTTCACCGCGCCCGTGGCCGTCTCGCAGACCACCACCCTCGGCTTGCCGCCCGCATCCTCCACCCACGCCGCCCGGGTCCCGCCCGGCGACAGCGTGGGCTGGCCGCCGCGTCCCAGGCGTTTCGCCTTGCCGCCGTCGGCTGGCAGAAGAAACACCGCCCCCTTGAATTCATAGACCACGGGCCAGCCCGACCCCGCCGCCCGGGCCTCTCCCCAGCCGCGCGCGCACAGCGCCGCGACGCCCAGCCCTGCCAGAAAGTCCCTGCGTTTCATCCCGCCGCCTCCTGTGTCTCGCACGTGGACACCACATTGGACGTATGCCACGAAAGGCACGCCGCGCCCAGTCCCAGCACGCCGAACAGCACGAAGCACGCCTGCAGCGCCCCCACCGGGATCGACGGGCCAGCCCCCCCGGCCAGCAGCGCCAGCAGCAGACCCGTGGCCGACATGGAGACGCACATGCCAAAACCGCGCATGGTGGCCATCAGTCCCGAGGCCATGCCCTTGTGGCCTGCGTCCGCGTTGGACATCACCGCCTGGAAGTTGGGCGACACGAAGAGCGCGAACCCGAGCCCCAGCACCACCTGCACCCCGGCGATCCACCATGCCGTGGCCGCGCTTCCTTCCCACGCCACGGCAAGCAGGCCCGCCCCTAAAACCGCCAGACCCGCCGCACTTACGCGCCCGGGCGGGAGCCGGTCCGCCAGACGCCCCGCCAGCGGCGAGGCCAGCGCCTGCACCAGCGGCTGCACCAGCAACAGAAAGCCCGCATCGTGCGCCGCCATCCCCAGCACAGACTGCGTGAGCAGGCTCAACAAAAAACTGGTCGAGAACGCCGCCGCGTAGCCCAGCGCGGACACCGCGTTGGACAGCGCGAACGGACGGTTGCACGCCAGATAGTCCACGTCCACCAGCGGATGCGACCGACCGGACTGGCCCCTTGCGAAACGCGCCAGCATCCACACCGCCCCGGCCGCCAACGCCGCCCCGCGCCACGACGGCTGCAACGATACGCCATAGATCAAACCCAGCATCGACGCCGTGAACCACGCCGCGTCGCCCCACGGCATCGCCCCCGCGCCGCGCCCCGGCCGCTCCCTGTAGCCCTGGCGGATCAGCCACCACGCCGCCACGCCCGCCGCCGCGCACACGAAAAAGATCACGCGCCAAGACAACCACGACGTGAGCGCCCCGCCCACCAGCGGCCCCAGCGTCAACCCCGCGAAGACGAACATCACGTTGAAACCCACCGCCCGACCCGTGCGCTCCGGCGGCACGATCCCGAAGAGGATCGCACCCGCCACCCCGAACGTCATGGCGTCGCCAACACCCTGCAAAGCCCTCGCCGCCAACAGCGCCCCAGCGTCCTGCGCAAAACCGCCCACAAGCGAACTCGCCGTGAACAGCAAACTCCCGGTCATGAACAACCCCTTGCGCCCGATGAAGTCCGACAAGCGCCCGAAGGACAGCATGCACGCCGTGGAAAACAACAAATGCACCATCATCACCATGGCCATCTCGCGCGGCGTGAACCCGAACGTCACGCTCATCGTCGGCATGGCCACCGACAACGCGCCGTACAAAAACGGCGTGAGAAACGACGCCAGGCCCACCGCAGCCTGCGCCTCCAACGACCGGCGCTCTACTTCGTCCATGCAGCCTCCATTCTCTTGCCAGGGCTCCGCCCTGCACCCAGCCGGGCTCCGCCGGACCCGGCAGGGCGCTGCCCTGCACCCAGCCGGGCTCCGCCCGGACCCGGCAGGGCGCTGCCCTGCACCCAGCCGGGCTCCGCCCGGACCCGGCAGGGCGCTGCCCTGCACCCAGCCGGGCTCCGCCCGGACCCGGCA
>NZ_JBZVFJ010000173.1:0-6187 GCF_058402725.1 Fundidesulfovibrio sp.
ACGCCGCGCCCTACCTGGCGGCGCACCCCGGGGCGTGGCGCAACATCCCCCAGGACCAGCTGCGCGAGCGCCTGGACGAGATCCCGCGCGACCGCACGGTGGTGCTCCTGTGCAACACGGGCATCCGCTCCTACGAGGGGCAGATCACCCTGGAGCAGGCCGGGTTCAAGGACGTGCTCAACGTGCACGGCGGCATGGCGGGACTCAAGCAGAGCGGGCTGGACCCGAAATAGGGCAGGGGGGGCGTGGGGCGCGCTCAGCCGGAGAAAGACGACCGTATGCCCAAAATGAAAGCCCCCTCCCGGACCGGCCGGGAGGGGGCTTTCGATTCGTTGTCCTCGCGCGCGTCAGCTGCGGTAGGAGGCGTTGCACTTCACGTAGTCGAAGCCCAGGTCCGAGGCCAGGAGGAGGTATTCTCCCTCGCCCGCGCCCAGGTCGATGTCGATGGCGATCTCGGCGCGGCGCATGTGCGGGGCCAGCAGGCTGTCCAGGTCGCCGGGCACGGGCTGGCCGTTCTGGAACACCGGGATGCCCCCGATGGCCACGCTCACCTTCGCGGGGTCGAACTCGGCCCCGGAGCGGCCCACGGCGGCCACGATGCGGCCCCAGTTGGCGTCGCGCCCGAACATGGCCGTCTTCACCAGGGGCGAGTGCCCCACGGCGCGCGCGCAGGCCTCGGCCTCCATGTGGTCCTGCGCGCCCGTCACGTGCACGCGGACGATCTTGGTGCCGCCCTCGGCGTCCTCCACGATCATGTAGGCCAGGGCCTGGCAGAGCTCGTTGAGCGCTGCGGCCAGGGCGGAGAGTTCGTCGTCCTCGCGCACGGCCACGCCCGACGCGCCGTTGGCCATGGCCAGCACGCAGTCGTTGGTGGAGGTGTCGCCGTCCACGGTGACGGCGTTGAAGCTCGCGTCCACGGCGGCGGCCAGCATGGCCTGCCAGCGGGCCTTCTCCACCTCGGCGTCGCAGAGCACGAAGCCCAGCATGGTGGCCATGTTGGGGCAGATCATGCCCGCGCCCTTGGCCATGCCCAGCAGGCGCACGGTTCCCGAGGGCGTCTCCACGAAGCCCCAGGCCATCTTGGGGAAAGCGTCGGTGGTCATGATGGCCTTGGCGGCGTCCAGGGGCGCGGCCTTGCCCAGCCCGGCGGCCAGGGCCGGGGCCTCGGCGCGCCAGAGGTCCATTTTGAGCTGGGGGCCGATCACGCCCGTGGAGGCGGGCAGGATCTCCCCGGGCTCGATGCCCAGGCGCTCGGCCACCAGTTCCAGGGTGGCGCGGCAGTTGGCCAGGCCCTCGTCTCCGGTGCAGGCGTTGGCCTGTCCGGCGTTCACCAGAAAAGCGCGGATGCCTTCCGAGTGCTTGATGTTCTCGCGCGCCACGGTGACGGGCGCGGCCTGGAAGCTGTTCTTGGTGAACACGCCCGCGCCAGCGGCGGGCCGGTCGGAGACGATGAGCGCCAGGTCGTCGCGGCCCTGGTAGCGCATGCCCGAGGCGTGGGCGGCGAAGGAGAATCCCGCGGGGACGGGGACGATCGATTCCATCAGTGTTCCCCCCTGGCTTCCCGGACCACCTCGAGGAGGTACTGTCCGTAGGAGTTCTTGAGCATGTCCTGGGCCAGATGCTCCAGCTGCTCGTCGGAGATGTAGCCCATGCGGAAGGCGATCTCCTCCAGGCAGGAGACCTTGAGGCCCTGGCGGTCCTGGATGGCCTGCACGAACCCGGCGGCCTGGTGGAGCGACTCGTGGGTGCCGGTGTCCAGCCAGGCGAAGCCGCGCCCGAGGAATTCCACCTTGAGCTGGCCCTGCTGGAGGTAGACGTTGTTCACGTCGGTGATCTCCAGCTCGCCGCGCGGCGAGGGCTTGAGCTCCCGGGCGATGTCCACCACCTGGTTGTCGTAGAAATACAGGCCCGTGACGGCGTACTTGCTCTTGGGGGCCTTGGGCTTCTCCTCGATGGAGATCACCTTCTTGGATGCGTCGAACTCCACCACGCCGTAGCGCTCGGGGTCGCGCACCTTGTAGCCGAAGACCACGCCGCCGGTGTCCAGCTGGGCGCAACGCTGGAGCACCTCGGCCAGGCCCTTGCCGTAGAAGATGTTGTCGCCCAGCACCAGGCAGACCTTGTCCCTGCCGATGAAATCCTCCGCCAGGATGAAGGCCTGGGCCAGGCCCTCGGGCTTGGGCTGCACCTTGTAGTGGAAGGAGAGCCCCAGCCAGGAGCCGTCCCCCAGCATCTCGCGGAAGCGGGGCAGGTCCTCCGGGGTGGAAATGATCATGATCTCCCGGATGCCCGCGAGCATAAGGACCGAGAGGGGGTAGTAGATCATGGGCTTGTCGTACACCGGCAGGAGCTGCTTGCTGACGACTCTGGTGATGGGGTAGAGTCTCGTGCCGGAGCCGCCGGCCAGGATGATGCCTTTCATGCACGTCCTCGCTTGTGCTGTGTTCCCGTTCTGGGCTTGTTGCCCATGCCCGCCAAATTTGCAACCGTCAAGGTGGTTTCGCATGAACGGCTCGGTTCTGCTCGCCCTCACCCAGGAGACGACCGTCCTCCCTGGCCAGCGCGTGTTCATCGCCCCGGGCGCCCCTTCGGGGGGCCTCAAACCCGTGCTCTCGTCGGTGGGGGCCCTGCCCAGGCTGCGCGTGGGCACGCATCTGGGGCGCATGGCAGGCAAGCCCCTGTTCCAGGTGGCCGGGCGCGTGCGCTGGCCCCAGGGCGGGGCCGCCCCGGCCCTGGACGTGGTGCTGGCCGACGCCCTGGACGAGGTCTACTTCCCCATGGGCGCGACCACGCTCCTCGCGTGGTCCGGGGGCTTCAGCCTGGCCTGGGTGACCCTCTCAGACAAGGGCGCGGCGGGCCTGCGCGACGACGCCTCGGGGCCGCTCATCGGCGACATGGTGGCCGCCGAACTGGGCCTCTCCAGCATCCAGGGGCACATCCTCCCCGACGACACCCGCCAGCTCAAGGCCCTGATCACGGACCTGGCCCTGGCCCAGGGGTTCGACATCGTGGTCACCACGGGCGGCACGGGCGTGGCCCCGCGCGACATCACCCCCGAGGCCACCGGGGCCGTGCTGGAGACGCGCCTGCCCGGCTTCGAGACGGCCATGGCCATGGCGGGCATCCAGTCCACGCCCCGGGCCGTGATCTCCCGGGCCATGGCGGGCTTTCTGGGCAACACCCTGGTGGTGAACCTGCCCGGGTCCCCCAAGGGCGTGCGCGAGACCCTGGCCGCCGTGCTCCCGGCCTTCGAGCACGCCCTGGAGAAGCGCCAGGGCGACCCGGGAGACTGCGGGTCCGCATAATCCTTCCGCCTGGGCCGGAGCATCTCCCCGCGCCGCCCGGGCCTTCGCCCGGGCGGCGTTCCTCCCTGCGCCCGCTCCCGCACGCCGCCCCTTCCGCGGAGCATTTCGCAGGAAAGAGGCGGTCGGGAAATGCGCCCGGAAGGCCTTGCCAACGCGACCCGAAGGGGATATTTTAAGGCATCCTTCAGGAGTACCGTCGTGCAGTTGCGTCTCTTCGACATGGTGGGCTGCCTCGCCAACGCCGTGGACCTCGTGAGCCCCGAGGTGGCCGGACACCATCGCCGTGTGGGCATCCTGGCCCAGGCCCTGGCCGAGGAGGCCGGGCTCCCCGCCCCCGAACAGGCCGACCTGGCCCTGGCTGGTTTGCTCCACGACGTGGGGGCCTTCACCCTCAAGGACCGCCTGGCCGCACTGGCCTTCGAATCCTCCGACCAGACCCACCCCGAGATCGGCGCGCGCCTCCTGGAGGGCTCCCCGGGCCTGGGCCGCGCCGCCGAGATCGTGCGCTGCCACCATCTGCCCTGGCGTCTGCGCGGGGAGGGCCGCTGCCAGGGCGGCGTGGAGGCGGGCAACCTGCTCAACCTGGCCGACCGCGTGGACACCCTCCTGCCGCGCGTCAAGGGCTCGCCCATCGACCGGCAGCGCCTGGACCGCATGATCCGCGAGGGACGCGGCAGGCTCTTCAACCCAGCCTGGGTGGAGGCCTTCGAGGCCCTGGCCGCCCGGCCGGGACACCTGGAGGCCCTGGCCGAGGCAGGCGTCGCAGGGGCCAGCCCGCACATCCCCGAGGCCTGCAACCCCGAACTGCGTGGGGAGGAAGTCTCGCGGCTTTCGCGCCTTTTCAGCCAGATCATCGATTTCCGCTGCCGCTTCACCGCCACGCACTCGCGCGGGGTCACGGCCACGGCCATGGCCCTGGCCTCGGAGCTGGGCATGGACGGCCGCTCGCGCGACGTGCTGGAGATCGCCGGGGAACTGCACGACCTGGGCAAGCTGGGCGTCCCGGCCGAGATCATCATGAAACCCTCGGCCCTGGACCCGGGCGAGTTGCGCGTGATGCAAAGCCACGCCGAGAACGGCTCCAACGCCCTGGCCGCAGCCCCGGCCCTGGCCGAGGTGGCCCGGCTGGTGGGGCAGCACCACGAGCGCCTGGACGGCAAGGGCTACCCCCGCGGCGTTCCGGCTTCGGGCCTGGGGCTGGGCGCGCGCGTGCTCACCGTGGCGGACATGTTCACGGCCATGGCCGAGGACAGGCCCTACCGCGCGGGCATGGAGCTTTCGCGCATCGTGGGCATCCTGGAAGACATGGCCGCCCACGGCTCCCTGGACCCCGACGTGGTGGGGGTGGCCTCCGCGCGCCGCGACATGCTCGACGAGACCCGCCGTCAGGCCCAGAGCCAGGCCCAGGCCGAGTTCGAGTGCTTCGCCGGGGGGCTGGCGCTCGTGCAGTGCGTGGTCACTGCGTAAAAAGTGCGGAGAACGCGGCGAAGGGCTTGCGTGTTTCCCCCCTTTCTGGTGTAAACTGAAGCATCGGCTCCTCCCCACAGTCGTGCAGGATCCCCCTGCTGAAGAGGCCCTTGTCCGCGCAGGGGCCTTTTCATCGTGGAGCCCGCCTGTTCCCGTCCGGGGGCGTCGGCCGGGGGCCTTGCCCGCGCGGCCCGAAGACGCTAGTCTGCCCCATCCTCAAGGCGGGGCGACATGGACCAGTACAGGGCCGATCTGCACATCCACTCCAGGTTTTCCAGGGCCACCAGCAAGGGCCTGACCCCGCGCCATCTGGCCGCGTGGGCCGGGATCAAGGGCCTGGACGTGGTGGCCACGGGCGATTTCACCCACCCCAAGTGGCTCGAGGAGCTGCGCGAACAGCTCGTGCCGGACTCCGAGGGCCTTTTGCGCCTCAAGGACGCGCGCGGCCTGGAAGGCGAGATCCCCTGGCTGCCCGACGCCCACCTGCCCGGACACGCGCGCTTCATGCTCTCGGCCGAGATCAGCTCCATCTACAAGCGCGGCGGCAAGGTCCGCAAAGTGCACAACCTGGTCTACGCGCCCAGCTTCGAGGCCGCCGAAAAGCTCAACGCCCGCCTGGCGCGCGTGGGCAACCTGGCCTCCGACGGCCGCCCCATCCTGGGCCTGGACAGCCGCCACCTCCTGGAGATGGTCCTGGAGACCGATCCCCTGGCCTACCTGGTGCCCGCCCACATCTGGACCCCGTGGTTCTCGCTCCTGGGCTCCAAGTCCGGCTTCGACTCCGTGGAGGAGTGCTTCGGCAGCCTCTCCGAACACATCTTCGCCCTGGAGACCGGCCTCTCCTCCGACCCCGAGATGAACCGCCTGCTCTCCAGCCTGGACCGCTACCGCATGGTCTCCAATTCCGACGCCCACTCCGGCGAGAAACTCGGGCGCGAGGCCAACCTCTTCTCCGGCACGATCTCCTACGAGGGCATCTACCGCGCCCTGCGCGGCGAGGGCCTGGGGCACGAATTCCTCGGGACGGTGGAATTCTTCCCCGAGGAGGGCAAGTACCACCTGGACGGCCACCTGGCCTGCGGCGTGGTCATGGACCCCCACGAGACCCGGGCCAAGGGCGGGCTGTGCCCCGTGTGCGGCAGGCCCCTCACCGTGGGCGTGCTCAACCGCGTCATGGCGCTGGCCGACCGCGAGCAACCCGTCCGCCCCAAGGGCGAGCCGGGCTTCGTCTCGCTCATCCCCCTGGCGGAGATCCTCTCCGAGATCCACGGCGCGGGCGAGTCCACCAAGAAGGTCCGCGCCCACTACGCCCGGCTGGCCAAACGCTTCGGCCCCGAGCTGAACATCCTGGCCAACACCCCCCTGGACGACCTGGCCCAGGATTCCCCCGTGCTGGCCGACGCCGTGGGCCGCAT
>NZ_JBZVFJ010000174.1:0-6171 GCF_058402725.1 Fundidesulfovibrio sp.
CCAGGGGCACGGCCGGGGCCGCGCTGGGGCTGTGGCGCTGGGCCGGCCAGAGCGGGAGCGCGCCCAGCCCGTGGGACGCGGCGCGCGCCGCGATCCCCGTGCCGGGGAAGAGGCCGGCGAACTCCCAGAGCCCGGCCAGCGAGGCGGCCAGGGCCAGGGCGAACATCCAGCCGCCCCCGGCCCAGACGCAGCCCGCCAGCAGGGGCAGGGCCACGGCGGAGGTGATCCAGCGCGTGCGGTGCGATGCGCCCAGCATCACGCGCCCGGACCGTAGACCTTCTCGGGGTCGAAGACCTTGGGCGAGCATTCGGCGTCGGCTCCGTCACGGCCGATCTCGCGGTAGAAGCAGGAGCGGTAGCCCGTGTGGCAGGCCGCGCCGCCCACCTGCTCCACGAGGGCCACCACGGCGTCGCGGTCGCAGTCCAGGCGCAGGGACTTCAGACGCTGCACGTGTCCGGATGTGCCGCCCTTGTGCCAGAGCTTGCCCCGGCTGCGGCTCCAGTAGTGCACCTCGCCGGTGCGCAGGGTCTCCTCCCAGGCCTGGCGGTTCATGTAGGCCAGCATGAGCACTTCGCCCGAGGCGGCGTCCTGGGCGATGACGGGCACGAGCCCGCCTCCTTTCTCGAAATCGGGTTCCAGCATGGTTGGTCCTTTCACGGTGTCGATCCCGCCACCCTAATTGCCGCCCACGGGCAGGGTCAAGACCGGCGTGTTCTTGGGCGGGTCGGCGGATTGCAGCGCGAAGAGGTTCAGCATGAGCTGGAGCACTTCCTTGGAGCGGGTGTCCTCGGCGCGGATGGAGTACCACCAGCCGCCGTGGTTCACGCTCACATAGGCGTCCAGGGGGCGCGTGCGGCTGGCGCGCACGTCCATCACGTCGGCGAACTGGGGGCGCAGGTCGAAGGCGGCCTTGCGCGCGGCCAGTTCGGCGGGGACCTCCACGCCCTGCCCTGCCACGTCCATGGCCCGCAGGCAGTTGCGCAGGCTGAAGGCCAGGGCCGTCACTCCGGCGTCGACCTGTTCCTCCCTGGCCAGTTCGCGCTCCCGCACGGGCACGAGGCGCGCCTTGGCCACCAGGTGGCCCTTGCCGGTTCTCCCGGCCCGGAGTTCCACGCCGATGAGCCCCGCGATCCGTTCGGCCTCCGCAGCGTCCTTGAAGCGCAGGGTCATCAGGGTGATGTTGGGCCTGTCCTTGCCCGGCGAGGCGGTCACGATGTCGAGGTCGCCCCGGTCGTCCATGGCGGCGACGAGCCGGGTGAGCTCCAGGAAGCGGGCGTGGTCCGTCGGGTCGAAGCCCGTGCGGGTGTCGTAGGCGTGGTCCAGGCTGCCGATGCGCTTCACCAGGAGGCGCATGAGGTATTCGATGTCCCAGCCGGCGCGGTAGAGCACCACGAAGCGCTCCAGGTCCACCTCGGCCAGGAACTGCTGGGCGTAGGTCTGGCCCTGGTAGGGCGTGTAGGTGACGGTGGGGGAGTCGGAGTACTGCCCGGTGAAGGTGGGGGCGTAGTTGTAGTAGACGCCGCGCAGGAAGTCGCGCTGGTCCGGGAAGGTGCCGGTGGCTCCGGCGGTGACGCTGTAGTTGAAGCTGGAGGCGATGGAGCCCACCTGGAGGAAGAGCGGCTGTTCGAAATATTTCATGCGCACGAGGTTGAGCAGCATCTCCTCGTTGGAGGAGCGGGCCACGGCCAGGTTGTAGTCCATACGCGTGGCGGGGAGCTTGGCGGGGCCGAAGGAACAGGCCCCCAGCAGGAGGCAGAGCGCGACGCAGGCGGCAAGGCGGGGCATGGGGGCTCCGGTGAGGGCGTTTCGCTGCTTGTTGCCCCGAATCGGGCGCGAGGGCAAGCGCGGGCGTTGCGCCGCCCAGGGGAAACGGGCATGGAGAGGGGTAGAACAGACTGGCCCGGCGGTCGGCACGCACGGGCAAGGAGGACGCGGTGCGCGCGGTGCTCTCGATGATCCTGGCGGCGGCCCTTTGGGCGGCTCCGGCCCTGGCGGCGAAGCCGGTGGTGGTGGGCGTGCTCTACAACCTCACGGGCAATCAGGCCTCCCTGGACGTGCCGGGCCTGGAGGGCGCGCGCCTGGCGGCCGAGGCCGCGAACCGCAAGGGCGGCGTGAAGGGACGCCCCCTCGTGCTGGAAGTGCGCGACTGCGGCACCGACGTGGAGCGCTGCCGAGAGGCCGCCCGGGAGCTGGCAGCCCTGGGCGTGTCGGCCGTGGTGGGCCTCAACGACTCGGACTTCGCCCTGGCTGCGGGCGAGGCCGTCACGCTCGCCAAGGTCCCCTTCGTGACGGCCGGGGCCACGCTGCCCACCCTGTCCCGGACGCTGGGTCCCTATTTCTTCATGGCCTGCTTCGGCGACGACGCCCAGGCCAAGGCCCTGGCCAAGTTCGCGGTGCGGCGCATGGGCATCACCACCATGATGCTCACAGCCAACCGGGATTTCGCCTTCACCACGGTGCTGGCAGGGTCGTTCGTGAAGTCGTTCAAGCTCCTGGGCGGCGACATTCCGGCCCAGGCGCGCTACGGGGCCGCCCCGGGGCCCGTGCTGGGCAGCCCCGCGCCCGCGTGCCTCTCGGACGGCGCATGCCAGGGCGCGTTCGTGGCGGGCATGCCCGAAGACGCCCCGCGCACGGTGAAGGCCCTGCGCGAGGCCGGGTTCAAGGGGCCGGTGTTCTCGGGCGACGGCTTCGACACGCCGCTCCTGGAGCAGGTGGGAGAAATGGCCAGGCCGGGGGTTTTCTTTTCCACCCACGTGTCCTACGAAAGCCCGCGCGCGGAGGTGCGCCGCTTCGTGGAGGCGTGGACCCGCGCCCACGGCTCGCGTCCCGTGAGCGGCTTCGCGGCCCTGGGGCACGACGCCGTGGCCCTGGTGGCCGACGCCGTGGCCCGGGCCGGGTCGGACGAGCCGGCCCAGGTGCGCCGCGCCCTGGCCCAGACGAGGGCCTTCGTGGGCGTGACGGGGCGCATCGGCTTCGAGGAGCCCCAGGAGCCGCCGCTCAAGGTGGTGGCCATCGAGCGTTACGACGGCGTCGCAAGGGTCTTCGAGGCCGAGGTGCAGCCCTAGGACTTTGTGGCGGTTGTCACAAGCTCGGCCGGCCCCCTGCCCGACGTGTGAAAAAACCTCGGAAAAATCCCGGCTTCGGGCTGCTGGCTCGTTGACGGAAAGCTTGCCGGTGTGCTAGTCCTGCCCGACTTGTGAAGCAATGCACGAGTGCCGCGGTCGCCCGGCAGGGAGCCGGAGGAGAGCGGATGTTCTTTAAGAACAGGGATAAGGGAACCTGGGAAGGGATCGAGAAAGCGGCGGTGATGGGCACGAACTTCGTGGCCCACACCATCGTGGGGCTCGTTCTGGGCTACTACACCGACAAATGGTTCGGAACGTCGCCCTGGGGCCTGCTCGGCTGGTTGCTTCTGGGCGTGGTGGCCGGTTTCAAGACCATGTACCACGACGCCATGAAGGTCAGCGGAACCCAGACCCTGAAGTCCGCCCCAAGGCCCGGGGAAGCCTCCGAAGCTTCCCGGGACAAGGACGGCGGACACGGAGGCGCGCGCGATGCGTGAGTGGATCGGACGGTTTCTGGCGCGCATCGGCTTCCATCACCCGGAAGGGCGCACCCTCCTGCGCGACCAGATCATGATGGCCCTGGTGACCAGCCTGGCCGCCCTGGTGCTGTCGCAAGGCGGGGCGTGGGGCGTGGCCTGGACGTGCGGGGCGGCGCTCATCACGGTGAACTTCTGGTGGATGGTGCGCTTCGCCCAAGGGCTCCTGGCCAGCACGGCGGGGGCGGTGGGCGGCAGCTTTTTCAGGTTTTTCGTGCGCCTGGGCATCACGGGCGTGGGACTGTATCTGATGATCGTGGAAGCGGGATGGCCGGTGTGGGCCACCCTGGGCGGAATGTCCACGGTCATGGTCACGATTCTGGTGTGGGGGGCCCTCAAGTGGGCCGGGTCTAACAGCGCGAAGGAGGCATGAGAGCCATGGCTGGCGGATTGGATCACCCGGTATTGTTTCTGGAAATGGCTGCCAAGGGCGCGGGGATGAACATCCCCAACGAAGTGTTGTTCTCCTGGCTGGCCATCGTCGTGCTCCTGACCCTGGGTCTGATGACCACTTCGGGTCTCAAGATGGTGCCCGGAGGCCTCCAGAACTTCTTCGAGTTCGTCATCGGCGGACTCGAGAACTTCATCGTGGAGACCATGGGCGAGGACGGCCGCAAGGTCACCCCCATTCTGGTGGCGATCTTCCTCTACATCCTCACCTGCAACTTCATGGGCCTCATCCCCGGCTTCGACTCGGCCACCAACAGCGTCAACCACAACGCCGCCATGGCCCTGTTCGTCTTCATCTACTACAACTACTGGGGCATCAGGAACTGGGGTCCCGGCTACATCAAGCACTTCATGGGCCCCATGCCCGCCCTGGCTCCCATGATGATCATCCTTGAATTCATGAGCCATCTGGCCCGGCCCCTGTCGCTCACCCTGCGACTCTTCGGCAACATCCGCGGCGAGGAACTGGTGCTCATCCTGCTGTTCATGCTGGCGCCCATCGTCTCCACGTTCCCGCTCTACTTCCTCTTCATGCTGGCCGACTTCATCCAGGCCTTCGTGTTCTTCATGCTCACCCTCGTCTACCTGAAGGGAGCCTTCGAACACGCCCACTAAACCGGGGGAAATGGTCATCTGACCAAACAACATACCAACACGTGAGGAATCATTCCATGCGCAAGAACCTGCTCGTCGTCCTGAACACCATCGCCATGCTCGGTCTCGCCTCCATGGCCTTCGCCGCCGACGGCGGCTCCTCCGTCGGCCCCATGGCCGCCATCGGCTCCGCCATCGGCATGGGCCTGGCCGCCCTCGGCTGCGGCATCGGCCAGGGCATCGGCGTGAAGGGCGCCTGCGAAGGCATGGCCCGCAACCCCGAGATCGGCGGCAAGCTGACCACCACCCTGATCCTGGGCCTGGCCTTCATCGAATCCCTGGCCATTTACGCCCTGGTCGTCTGCCTGATCCTCATGTTCGTGAAGCCCCTCGGCTAAGCGACGCCTTCCCGCCGGGAGGCCCCAACGGGCCTCCCGGTTTTTTTCCCAGGTCAGGAGCCCCGCAAACGTGAAAAGCGAGCACATCCCCCGCGCCACCATCCAGCGCCTGGCACTCTACGTCCAGGTGCTCGAAACGTTCCGCAGGGAGGGCTCCGAAGTGCTCTCCTCCGAAGTCCTGGCCAAGGCCTGCAACGTCAATCCCTCGCAGATCCGCAAAGACCTCGCCTACTTCGGCGAATTCGGCGTGCGCGGCGTCGGCTACTTCGTCCAGGACCTCATCAGCTCCATCAAGCAGGCCCTCGGCGTCGACCGCGTCTGGAAAGCCGCCCTCGTCGGCGTGGGCAACCTGGGCAAGGCCCTCCTGCGCCACCAGGACTTCCCCCGGCGCGGCTTCCACATCGTCGGCGCCTTCGACTGCGATCCCTTCAAGATCGGCGAGGAAGTCTCCGGACTGGAAGTCATCTGCTCGCGCCGCCTCAAGGAAAAGGTCGAGGAACTCGACATCGAGATCGGCCTCATCACCACGCCCCCCGAGCGCGCCCAGCGCGCCGCCAACTACCTCGTGGACGCAGGCGTGCGCGGCATCATCAACTTCGCCCCCGCGCGCATCAACGTCCCCGAGACCGTCTATGTGGAATACGTCGACTTCTTCCACCATCTCTACGCCGTCGCCTTCAACCTGAACATGGACAACCAGGACCGCTAGGCCCTATCATCCTCTGGGTCGCGATCCCGGCGCGGCCGCTCCGACGTTCCCACAGACCCGGCTCGCAAGGAGGAGGCCATGACGGCTTTCGCCGTGCTGCTCACCGATTTCGGCTTCGCGGACCCCTATGTGGGCCAGATGAAGGGCGCGTTCGCCCAGCATGCCCCGGAGGCCCGCGTCCTGGACCTCTGCCATCAGGTGGAGCCCTTCAACATCCTCCAGGCAGCCTTCTTTCTGGCCTCCAGCCGGAAACACTTTCCCGAGGGGGCCGTGTTCGTGGCCGTGGTCGACCCCGGAGTCGGAGGAGACCGCCGCATCGTGCTCCTGGAGAAGCACCGTCAATTTTTCCTCGCCCCGGACAACGGCCTGCTCACCCTGGTGATGCAGCACGGAGGCGGCAGCCGCGTGCGCGACGTCAC
>NZ_JBZVFJ010000175.1:0-6156 GCF_058402725.1 Fundidesulfovibrio sp.
AGGAGCTTGAGCAGGCCCAGTTCGCCGGGGCTGCCGGTGGCCAGGAGGAAGGTCTTTGGCCCGGAACCGTAGGATTCCGTGACTTTCGGCTGGGCCAGGGCCAGGGCGGGCACGAGCAGCGCCAGGCAGAGGGCGGCGAGGGAGCGTGGGAACATGGGGCCTCCTGTTGTGTCTGTTCTGATCTATGTCTAGCGTGGCGCGATTCGGCAGTCAACGCGGCGCGTCCGCAGAACGTCCGCAGCGTATCCGGGGAGCATCCGGGGGCTTTGCAGGGGAGGGTTTTCGGGCTAGTTGGCGCTCATGGACGCCCAACCTTTCCAGTTGCCGCTGGCGGTGGACCTTGCGGCGGTGTTCCTCATGGCCATCACGGGGGCCATGGAGGCCATCCGCCGCCGCTTCGACCTGATCGGCCTGTGCGTGCTCTCCGTGGCCACGGGGCTCGGGGGGGCGCTCATCCGCGACGGCATCTTCCTGCAGACGGGCATCTCGGCGGTGCTGCGCGACGAGCGCTACCTGTGGGCGGTGGCGGTGGCGGCCACGCTGAGCCTCTCGGTGGGGGCCAGGGCGGAGGGGTCGCGCCGCCTCATGGCCCTGGTGGACGCCCTGGCGCTGGGGGCCTACGCGGTGGTGGGCGTGGAGCGCTCGCTCTCCCTGGGGCTGGGGATCGTCCCGGCGGTGCTGGTGGGCGTGGTGAACGCCTGCGGGGGCGGCGTGCTGCGCGACCTTTTCACGGGCGAGCAGGCCATGGTGTTCAAGCCCGGCCAGTTCTACGCCTTCGCGGCCCTCATGGGCTGCCTGCTCTACACGCCGCTGCGCCAGCACACGGAGCTGCCGCCGCTGATGCTGGCCCTGGCGGCCATCGCCCTCACGTTCGGGCTGCGCGTGCTGGCCATCTGGCGCAACTGGAGCACCGCGCCTGTCGGGGAGAAAGGGCTTTTGCGCGGGCTTTTCAAACGCTGACGCGCCGGACGCCGGGGGCTGGCCCGCGTTCCCGCAGATACCGCAGCGTCACGGCCAGGGTCTCTTCCGTGTGGGCCTCGTAGGTGGCCGTGGGGGCGAGCCCCCGCGCGTCCAGGGCCTGGAAGAAGGCCTCCCAGTCCATGGCCCCGTCGCCCATGCCCAGGTGCTGGTCCGCGCCGCCGTCGTTGTCGTGCAGGTGCAGGTGGCCCAGGGAGGGGGCGAAGGCGTCCAGCCAGCGGTGCAGGTCGTCCTGCTCGCGGCCCTTGGCGAAGCTGAACCAGTGCCCGGCGTCCAGGCAGAGGCCCGCGCGGCCCGGGATGGCCGCGTCCAGGGCCGCGGCCATGGCGGCCACCGGGCCTGGATGGGGCTCGTAGGTGTTCTCCAGCCACAGGGGCGGGTGTCCGGGCCAGGCCGAGAGGGCCTCGGCCCAGGTCTCCACGGCGCGTTCGCGCCAGGCGTCCTCGGAGCGCACGTAGAGCAGGTGGTCGTAGCGGGCGTGGCCCACCAGATGGACGGCTCCGTAGACCCGCGCCGTCTCCACGGCGCGCTTCAGGCGTTCCGCGGTGGCCCGGCGCACCAGGGAATCCGCGCTGCCGGGCTGGAGGTCGAAGAAGGGCAGGTGCAGGCCGCAGCGAAGCCCCAGGGACTTGAGCCGCGCGGCCAGCGCCTCGTGCCAGGCGGGGGCCACGGTGTCCATGCACAGCGGGTCCAGCCCCAGTTCGGGGTTCAGGCCCAGGGCCAGGAAGCGCTCCAGGCGGGCCGGGTCGGCGGCCGCCGCGCGCAGGTTCAGGCTCACGAAAACCATTGCACCCCCATCGACAAAACGCGAAGACGAACTATCTGAGAGACTTGACCGAAACACCCGCCAGGAGGCCCCCATGTCCGACACGCTCAAGGTCACCTGTCCCCACTGCCATACCCGCAACCGCGTCCTCAAGGGCAAGGAGCTGGCCGCCGAGTGCGGCAAGTGCCACGGCAGGCTCTTTCCCGGCAAGCCCGTGGACCTCACCGAGGCCGACTTCGCCCGCCACGTGCAGGAGACCGACGTGCCCCTGCTGGTGGACTTCTGGGCGCCCTGGTGCGGCCCCTGCCGGGGCATGGCCAACGCCTACGAGGAGGTGGCCCGCCGCCTGGAGCCCGAGATCCGCGCCGCCAAGGTGAACACCGAGACCGAGCAGATCCTGGCCGCCCAGATGGGCATCCGCAGCGTGCCAACGCTGATCCTGTTCAAGAACGGCAAGGCGGTGGACTCCATCTCCGGGGCCATGGACGCCAACAACCTGGAGAGCTGGGCGCGCTCGCGCGCCATGTACTAGCCGGGCGGACCGGGGCGTGTGGTTGCGGCCCCGGACGCGTTCCGGTCAGCCTGGACGTGCGCTCCGGCCTCAGGCGCTCCAGACGGGCGAGGCGTCGCGCTGGGCCTTGTCCAGCCGGGACTGGGCCTGAAGCGGCGTGAGCCCGCGCTGAGCCCCGATGGCCGCCAGGTTCTCCTCGGCGTCGGAGCCGCGCAGGTAGAGGGCGTCCACGGGGGGGCCGTCGTAGCGGGCGGCCAGGGCCGCGCGCAGGAGCGCCTGGGGCGTGGGGGCCTGCTGCTCCAGGAGGACGGTCCCGGCGATGTCCGCGAAGGCCTCGGGATTGCGCGCCAGGCCCGTGCCCAGCAGGGCCACGCGCCCCTTGCCGGAGCGCGAGACGGCGTGCGCGGCCAGGTGACGTGCGCGGGCGGCGTCCATGTCCTCCGGGTTGGAGTAGGGCAGCGCGCCCGGCCCGAAGGCCTGATGGTACACCTGTCCCGTGCGCGAATGGGTGACCACGTGCACCTCCCCGTAGCCCCTGGGGGAGCGCAGGGCCAGGAGCGGCAGGTGGTCCAGCCCGGCCATGGGCAGCCCGCGGGCCAGGCACAGGCCCGTGGCGAAGGCCAGCCCCAGGCGGACCCCCGTGAAGCTGCCCGGGCCCCGCACGCAGGCCACGCCCTGGAGCGTGCCGCCGGAGCGGCGGTCCAGAAGCTCCATGGCGGCCGGGGCCAGGAGTTCGTTCATCCTGCCCGGGCAGCGCTCCTCGTGGAACTCCAGGATCTCGAAGCCCGAGGGGTCGAAGAGGCCGCCGGAGAAGCGGGCCGGAGCGTCGTCCGGCCCGGCCAGCAGGAGCTGCATGGTCTCCTCGGCCGTGTTCAGGACAAGGATCACTTGGGGCCGCCGCCGATCAGGCGCAGGATGTCGTTGGCCGTGGCCATGAGCATGAGCCCCATGAGCAGCACGAAGCCCGCCTTGGTGGTCATGGCGCGCAGGCGCTCGGGCACGGGGCGGCGCAGCACGGTCTCCAGGGCGAAGAAGAGGATGTGCCCGCCGTCGAGCACGGGGATGGGCAGAAGGTTCAGGATGGCCAGGTTCACGCTGATCATGGCCGTGAGGCTCACCAGATGGGCCAGCCCCTGTTCGGACTGCTTGCCCACCAGCTCCGCGATCATGATGGGGCCGCCGATGGTGGAGACGGGCACCACCCCGGCCACCAGCTTCCAGAAGATCTGGCCCGTCACGGCGGTGATCTCCCAGGTCTGGGCCAGACCCTCGCGCAGGGCGCTCGCCGCTCCCATGGGGATGTTCACGCTCTCCTTGGTGGAGGTGACGCCCAGGAGGGGCTTGCTCACGTCCTCTCCGAAGAGGTTCTTCTGGGGGCGCAGGTCCGGGGTGACGGTGAAGGATATCCGCTCCTGGCCGCGCGTCACGTCCAGGCGCAGGGGTTTGCCGCCGCTTTGCTCCACTTTTTCGCGCAGCTCGCGGAAGTAGAGGATGGGGGCCCCGTCCACGGCCGTGACCACGTCGCCCTGCTTCACGCCCGCGCGTTCGGCGGCTCCGGCCTGGACCACCTCGCCCACGGCGGCCGGGGTCTCGAAGCGGCCGTTGGCGTAGTAGAGCCCCGCATAGAGCGCCCAGGCCAGCACGAGGTTGAAGATCGGCCCGGCGGCCACCACGAGCATGCGCTGCCAGGAGGGGCGGCGCACGAACCAGGTGTCCGGGGGGAATCCTTCGGTGGTGTCGTCGTCCTCTGAGTCCTGGGCCACCAGCTGGACGTAGCCGCCCAGGGGCACGGCGCAGACGCGGTATTCGGTCTGCCCGGCGCGAAAGGCCAGGAGCTTCGGGCCGAAGCCCAGGGAGAACACGCGCACGCCCATGCCGAAGAGCCGGGCCAGCAGGAAATGCCCCAGCTCGTGGATGAAGATGAGCACGCCGATGACGACGACGAAATGGACGGCCTTGAGCAGAAAGTCGATCATGTGGTGTCCGTGAGGAAATCGGCCACGGCCTGGCGGGTGGCCCTGTCGATCTCCAGTATGGTCATGAAATCCGGATCGTCCAGGGGGGCGAGCCGGTCCAGCGCCCAGGCCGCCGCCCGGGGGATGTCCGGGAAGCCGATGCGTCCCTGGAGGAAACGCTCCACGGCCACCTCGTTGGCGGCGTTGAGCGCGGTGCAGTGTGCCGGGCCTTCGTCCACGGCGCGCCGGGCCAGGCCCAGGCAGGGGAAGTCGTCGTGGCGGGGCTCGCGGAAGGTCAGGGAGCCCAGGGCCGCCAGGTCCAGCGGGGGGATGCTCAGGGGCAGCCGCACCGGGTAGCACAGGCAGTAGGCGATGGCGATGCGCATGTCGGGCTGGCCCATCTGGGCCAGGAAGGAGCCGTCGCGGTAGGCCGCCAGGGAATGCACGATGGACTGCGGATGCACCAGCACCTTCACGCGCTCCTGGGGCAGGCCGTAGAGACGGCAGGCCTCGATGACCTCCAGCCCCTTGTTCATGAGCGTGGCCGAGTCGATGCTGATCTTGGCCCCCATGGACCAGTTGGGATGCTTGAGGGCCTGGGCGGCGGTGGCCCGGACCAGGTCTTCGGAGGGCCAGTCGCGGAAGGGGCCGCCCGAGGCGGTGAGGACCAGGTGGTCCACGTCGTCGCCGGGGTGCCCGACCAGGGACTGGAAGAGCGCGTTGTGCTCGGAGTCCACGGGCAGGACCACGGCCCCCGTCTCGCTGCAGGCCCGCCGGATGAGATGCCCGGCCAGCACCAGGGATTCCTTGTTGGCCAGGGCGATGATCTTGCCCGACTGGGCCGCCGCCAGGGTGGGCGCGAGCCCGGCCGCTCCCACGATGGCCGCCAGCACCACCTGCACCTCGGGCAGGGCCGCCAGGGTGACGTAGGCCCCGGGCCCCCAGAGAATCTCCGGGGCGTAGCCCGGGGGCAAAAGCTTCTTGAGCGCCTGCGCGCCTTCCTCTTCCAGCAAGGCCAGGAAGCGTGGGCGGAACTCGGCGGCCTGGAGCGCCAGCCGCTCCACGTTGCGCGCCCCGGCCAGGGCCGTCACCCGGAACTGGGCGGGGTGCTCGCGCGCCACGGCCAGGGCCGATTCGCCGATGGAGCCGGTCGAGCCCAGCACGCAGAGGCTGCGCGGGAAGGGCGGCAGGTCGGAGGGCCTGGGCAGGGGCGAGATGTAGTCGATCATGGCAGCTGGGTGAGGTTGCGCGCCAGGGCGTAGACCAGGATCGCGGGGATCAGGCCGTCCACGCGGTCCAGCAGGCCGCCGTGCCCGGGCAGCAGGTTGCCGGAATCCTTGACCCCGGCCGCGCGCTTGAGCGCGGACTCCATGAAGTCGCCCATCTGGGAGGCAACGGCCAGGGCCGCGCCCAGCAGGGCGTAAACGCCCGCCGGGGCCGCGCCCCAGAGCGCTCCCGCGCCCGCGCACACGGCCACGCAGGCCGCCAGACCGCCCGCGCTGCCCGCCCAGGTCTTCCTGGGCGAGACCGAGGGCCAGATCCGTGGGCCGCCGATGAGCGACCCGGCGTAGTAGGCCCCCGTGTCGCAGGCCATGACGGCTGCGATCACCAGGGCCGTCTCGCCGGGGCCGAAGCCCGGGAGGAAGAGCAGGCTGCCGGGCACGTAGAGCAGTGCGGCGGTCAGAAACCAGCGCGGAGCCCCCTTGAAGAGGCCGAAGAGCCGGGCGAACTCCTCCAGCCAGAACACGGCCAGGGGCACGGCCAGGGCCGCGCCGGGGCCGTGGCGCCGGGCCAGCCAGAGCATGAGCGCGCCCAGCCCCAGGGACGCGGCGCGCGCCGCGATCCCCGTGCCGGGGAAGAGGCCGGCGAACCCCCAGAGCCCAGCCAGCGAGGCGGCCAGGGCCAGGGAGGACATCCAGCCGCCCCCGGCCCAGACACAGCCCGCC
>NZ_JBZVFJ010000176.1:0-6099 GCF_058402725.1 Fundidesulfovibrio sp.
CGCGTCTCCAGGATCTCCTTCATCTCCTCGCGGGAGTAGCCGTCCACGAGCATCTGCAGGGCGTTCTGGAGGAATTCGTTCTCGATGCCGGGCAGGGTCTTCTCCAGGTGGACCTTGCCGCGCATGGAGGCCTCGCGGGCGATGTCCACGATGGACTCGATGTAGTTGCCGATGGGCAGCTCCTCGCGCTTGAGGGCCGTGAGGAAGATGTTGAACACGCGGGCCACTTCCTTGAGCGGGAAGCAGATGAAGGTGGAGGCCAGCGTGCCTCCCAGCACGATGGCCAGGCCCGGCAGGTTCAGGAACACCCGGGCGGAATCCGTGGCGAAGTAGGTGGCCGTGCCCAGGATGATGATGCCCGCGACGAACCCGATGACGGTGGCGACGTTCACCCGCTGATCCCCTTGATGGATTTGATGAGCCCGAGGAGTTCGTCCTCGATGTCGGAGGCTTCGCCCGGATCGGGCTCGGGCATGCGCTGGACCTCCTCCTTGACCACGGCGGCGATCTTCCTGGAGAGGTTGGCGTAGATCTTCTGGCGGGCCTCGACCCCGGCCAGGGCCGCCAGCACCCCCACCTTGTAGAAGCCCAGGCGCGAGAGGGCCTCCTCCAGGGTGGCGTTGTCGACGCTCACCACGTCGTCGACGCTCTGGAGGTCCTCCACCTTGAGCTTGGGGCGCTTGGCGCGCTGGAAGAAGTCATGCCCCTTGGCGGCGGCGAAGGCCAGGGCCTGGCGCTTGTGGAAGTGGAAGGCGGCGGGCGGGATCTCTCCGTAGGCGATCTTCCTGAGGATGGTCTCGGGCTGGGCGTCCACGGCCCGGGCGAAGTCGTCCAGGTCGATGAATTCGAGCTCCGCGCCGTTGGCGTCGGGGTTGTCCTGGGCCATGTTGCGCGAGACGCGGGCGAAGCGCTCGGCGTCGGGGATGGAAAGCAGGCGCTCCCTGACGAATTCGCCGGACTTCTTCTTGGTGCCCAGCAACGGATCGGTGCGGTAGTATGTGCCCTTCACGTCCACGATGTCCACGATGTGCACGCGCGCGAGTTTGTCGAGCACCTCGTCGATTTCGGTCTGGGTGATGAGCAGAATGTCCTTGATGGTGCGCGAAAGTTCCACGGTGGAGATCTGGGCGGCCTCGCTCTTGGGGCCGCTCCTGGCTGCGGCGCGCCAGGCAAGAAGGATGACGGAACACACCGAGGAGAACGTGTTGGCGCTGGAACGCTCCGGCACCAGGGCGTTGAGGGCGCGCACGCGCTCCACCAGGTAGGAGGTGATGATCTGCACCGGCCGGGGGCTCTTGAGCAGCAGCGTGTGCAAGAGCGTCTGGTCCAGGACGATGACCTCGGTGTACTCCAGGGCCAGGGCCTCGGAGGTGCGCTTCTCGCCGGTGATCACGCCCATCTCGCCGAAGATCTGGCCCGGGCGCAGGAGCGCCAGGGTCACGCGCTTGTTGCCGGAGAGCTTGTAGAGTCCCACGGCGCCCTGGGTGATGATGTATGCCTCGCCGCTGGACTGGCCTTCCTTGTAGATGGCCTGTCCCTTGTGGAAGGTCTTGGTCTTGTCTCCCACGTCCGCTTTCTTCATCTTGCATGCTCCGCACGTCATGGAGGCCGGTACGGCCGCCGTGGAGACGCCGCTCTCCCGGCATGCCGGGAAAAAGTCGCGGTTTCCCCTCTCTTGTCAATCTTATCCGTAAAGTCCCGGGAAAACAAGACGGAGCGCGCTCCGGGGAGAAAACATTTACAACGGCCTTCCGGGGGGCTAGAATAAGGAGCAGGAGCGAAACATGCCGCATCGACACTGCCGCGACGTGCCCGTGCTGGCCGTCGTACCGGCCGGGCCCGAGGGCCTGGCCAACGGACTCTGGCGACTGGAACTGGAAAACCCCGGCTTCACGGGGGTGAAACCCGGCCAGTTCGCCATGCTGCGCCCGCCCGCCTGGGGCTTCGACCCCCTCTGGGCCAGGCCCCTGTCCATCTCCCGCGCCCTGGACGACCGCATCGTCTTCCACTTCCTGGTGGCCGGACGCGGCACGGCGGCCTTCACGCGCCTCGCCCCGGGCGAGCCCGTCACGGTGTGGGGTCCCCTGGGCCAGGGCTTCGCCGTGGAGCCCGGCCTGCCCACGCTCCTGGTGGGCGGCGGCATAGGCATCGCGCCCTTCGTGGAATACGCGGCCACGCACCCCTCGCCGGAAAAGCTGACGCTGCTCTTCGGGCACCGCCCGCCGCGCTCCTGCTACCCCTACGACGAGCTGGGGGCCATGATCGCCGTGGAGTCCTTCCAGGACAAGACCGCCGAGGACATCCCGCGCTTCGTGGAACTGCTGGAGAGGCGCATCGCGGAACACGCCGGGGGGCTGGTGCTGGCCTGCGGCCCCACGCCGCTCCTGCGCTCGGTGAAGAATCTGGCGGCCAGGCACGGCGTGCGCGCCCAGGTGTCGCTGGAGAACCGCATGGCCTGCGGCGTGGGCGCGTGCCTGGGCTGCGTGGCCCAGAACCCCGAGGGACACCGCGTGCAGACCTGCGTGAAAGGGCCGGTGTTCTGGGCCGACAAGGTGACGCTCTAGGCCGGGCCTTCGTAAGGCCTCGCGGCGCTAAGCGCCAACAACGTGACGCACCGGCGCGGCCCGAACGCCGCCGCCGACCGGAGTTTTCGATGGATCTTCGCGTGGACCTGGGGGGGCTGACCCTCAAGAACCCCGTCATGACCGCCTCGGGCACCTTCGGCTACGGCCTGGAGTTCGCCCCCTACGGCGACCTGCGCTCCCTGGGGGGCATCGTGGTCAAGGGGCTCTCGCTCCAGCCCCGCGAGGGCAACCCCGTGCCGCGCCTGGCCGAAACCCCCTCGGGCATGCTCAACGCCATCGGCCTGCAGAACTGCGGGGCCGAGCGCTTCCTCAAGTCGATGCTGCCGGGCCTGCCCTGGCGAGAGACCCCCGTGGTGGCCAACCTCTACGCCTGCGACACCCGGGAGTTCGCCGATCTGGCGGGGCTCCTGGCCTCGGCCGAGGGCGTGGCGGCGCTGGAGGTGAACATCTCCTGCCCCAACGTGTCGGCGGGCGGCGTGCTCTTCGGACAGGATCCTGCCCTGGCGGCGCGGGTCACCGAGGCGGTGAAGGCCCGCGCGGGCTCCAAGCCGGTGATGGTGAAGCTCTCGCCCAACGTCACGGACATCGTTGCCGTGGCCAAGGCCGTGGAGGCCGCAGGGGCGGACGCGATCTCGCTCATCAACACGCTCACGGGCATGGCCGTGGACGTGCGCACCCGCAAGCCCCGCCTGGCCAACGTGGTGGGCGGCCTGTCGGGGCCGGCCATCAAGCCGGTGGCCCTGCGCTGCGTGTGGCAGGTGAGCCGCGCGGTGTCCATCCCCGTGGTGGGCATGGGCGGCATCAGTTCGGCCACGGACGCCCTGGAATTCATCCTGGTGGGGGCCAGCGCCGTGCAGGTGGGCACGGCCAACTTCCTGCGGCCGGATTTCTCCTTCCGGCTGGCCGAGGAACTGCCCCTGGCCGCCCAGGCCCTGGGCATCACCGACCTTTCGAGCTTCCGGGGCAGCCTGGCCGTCGGCTGACGGCCTCCCCCGACAGGACACGCGAGGCGGCCGTGAAGAACCTCCATCCCCTGGCCGCGCTCCTGCTGGCCGCCTGGCTCCTGGCGAGTCCGGCCCTTGCGGGCGAGGCCGGGACCGGCAGGCCCTGGCGCGTGTTCATCCTGCACAGCTACGACGAAGGGTACGTCTGGACCCGGAACGTGGACCAGGGCCTGCGCGCCGCCCTGGCAGGCCTGGACGTGGCCTTCGAGAGCTTCTTCCTGGACGCCAAACGCGCCGATGCGGCGACACAGGCCCGTGCGGGCAGGGCCGCCTGGGAGCGCATCCGTGCTTTCGGCCCCGACGCGGTGGTGGCCGCCGACGACGCGGCGCAGGCCTGGGTGGTGCGCCCCTTCCTGGCCGGGCGCGAGCGTCCGCAGGTGGTCTACTGCGGCGTCAACGCCCCGCCTGCGGCCTACGGCTATCCCGCCTCCAACGTCTCGGGCGTGCGCGAGCGCTTCCACTTCCGCGAGAGTTTCGAGCTGCTCAGGCGTCTGGCGCCCGAGGCTCGCTCCGTGGCCTTCCTGACTGACGATTCGGACACCGGGCGCTCCGTTGCCGAGGATCTGGCCGCCAACGCGCCCTATGCCCTGAGCCTGGAGCGCGTGCGCACGCTGAGGGGCTTCCAGGCCTGGAAGGCCGAAGTGGAGGCCTGCCAGAAATCGGCCGACGCCCTGGCCCTGGGAGTCTACCACACCCTGCGCGACGAGGCCACGGGCCGCCTCGTCCCTCCCGAGGAGGTCATGGCCTGGACCAACGCCGTGAACCGGCTGCCCACCCTGGGCTTCGCCGACTTCACGCCGGAGCATGGCGTCCTCTGCGGCGTGCTGGAGTCGGCCCACGAGCAGGGCTACCTGGCCGGGCTCATGACGCGCGAGGTGCTTAAGTCCGGACGCGCCGCAGGCGAACTGCCGGTGCGCGGCAACGCCACGGGCGTGGTGTTCGTGAACCTGCGCGCGGCGGAACGTCTGCGCCTGACCGTGCCCTTCGAGATCATCGAAGCGGCCGGCGTGGTGGTGGAGTAGCCATGGAGCCAGGCGTCCAACCTCCGCTGATCCGGCGCTACCTGGCCCCCATCGTCACGGTGCTCTTCATCGGCATGGTGCTCTCCACGGCCCTGACCTACGTGCACACCCGCCGCTCCGTGCAGTCCATGGCCCTGGCCCAGATGTCCCAGACGCTGTGGTTCATCGACCGGGAACTCACCGAGAAGGCCGACGACATCAAGGCCAGCGCCGCCGTCTGGAGCCAGGAGGAGGTGTTCCTGCTGGCCCTGCGCGAGAGCTACCTGGGCCGCTCCGCCCGCGAGGCCGCCAGCCGCCGCCTGGAGGACCGGGTGCGGCTCCACGGCTACAGCCGGGCCTTCGTGGCCACGGCCGACGGCAATGTGATCGCCTCCTCGGACCCGCGCGCGGTGGGCAACGTCTCTGTGGGGGACCGCGCCTATTTCCGCCGCGTCCTGGAGGGCGCGGTGACCCTGGAGGCCCTGGACGCGGGCAAGTACACGGGCCGCCCCGTGGTGGTGGCCGCCGCGCCTCTTGCCGCTCGGGACAAGGCCCCGGAAGGCCTGCTGATCCTGGTGGCGGACGTGGCTCCGCTCGGCAGTGAGATCCTGGACGGCGTGCGCATCGGCCGGTCGGGCGGCGCGGTTTTCCTGGATCGCGACGGAAAGCTCCTGGCAGCGCCCTCCTGGCGGCGCGAACGCGAGTTCGAGCGCGTGTCCGTCGTGTCCGGAGAGTTGCGCGCGGCCGCTCCCGGGCATGTGGCCCGCTACGAAGGCGCATGGGGGCGCAGGCTCTGCATGGGCCTTGTCAACTCCTCCACGGGGTGGCTCCTGGCCGGCGTGGTGGACGAGGACGAATTCCTCAAGCCCGCCGAAAACCTGGCGGCCATGAACGGGCTCATCGCGGCCGGGGTGCTGACCCTGGTGGGCTTCGCCCTGGCCATGCTGCGCCGGGCCGTGGCGGGTCTGCGCTCCTCGGAGGACCGCTACCGCGTCCTGGCCGAGACCACCCCCGTGGGCATCGTGGGCTTCGATGCCCAGGGGCGCACCCGCTACATGAACCAGCGCGCCCGGGAGATCCTGGGGCTCTCCCTTGAGGGCGCGCCGGGCGACGCCTGGACGCGCGACTTGAGAAGCCGCGAGGGACAGCCCCTCTCCGCCGACGCCCTGCCCGTGCGCAAGGCTCTTACGGACGGACGCGCCGTGCAGGATCAATCCCTGAGTTACGAGCCCCCCGGCGGAGAACGCAGGCTCCTGGCCATGAGCGCAGCGCCCGTGGCGGGCTCCGGCCTTGCCGCGTCGGGCGCTGTGGCCGCCCTGGTGGACGTTACCGAACGCCTGCGCCTCCAGGAGATGATGATCCAGACCGAGAAGATGATCTCCGTGGGCGGGCTGGCCGCAGGCATGGCCCACGAGATCAACAACCCGCTGGCCTCCATCCTCCAGGCCCTGCAGGTGGTGCGCAGGCGTCTGGAGCCCGGGCTTGCGGCCAACGAGCAGCAGGCGGGCC
>NZ_JBZVFJ010000177.1:0-5980 GCF_058402725.1 Fundidesulfovibrio sp.
GCTTTTGACCTCCTCGCCCTTGGGGAAGAGCGCCGCCAGGGGGATGGAGGCCGAGCCCAGGGCGCGCAGCAGGGCCATGGCCTCGGGGCTCTCGCGGGTGAGGTCCACGCGCACGGCGCGCACGCCGTACCGTTCGCGCAGCTCCTTGAGGGCCTTGGGCACGAGCACGGTCTTCTCCAGGGCCTTGCAGGTGGGGCACCAGTCGGCGGTGAAGTCCACCAGGAGGTTCTCCTTGCCGAGCATCCCGGCGAAGGTCCGGGGATCGTAAGGCTCCCACCCGGCCTCGCCCTGGGGCGCCGGGGCCAGGGACCACAGGCACATCCACACCACCAGGGCCACGCCCGCCAGGCGCACCCCCCAGCGGGTGATCAGGCCCTGTGAGGGGCTGGTCCACGCGCCCCAGACGTGGCAGGCCAGGCCCGCCGCAAGCAGCGTCGCCAACGCGGGCAACAGCAGCGCCTGGGGCAGGATGGAGAGGAAATAGAGGCAGGCCGCCATGAGCATGAACCCGGCCAGCTTCTCCAGCTGGACCATCCAGGGGCCGGGCCTGGGCACGAAACGGGTCAGCTCCGGGCGCAGGGCCAGGATCAGGTAGGGCAGGGCCATGCCCGCGCCGATGCCCGTGAACACGGTCACCACCACGGCCGGGGGTTGCAGGAGCGTCCAGGCCAGCACGCCGCCCAGGAACGGCCCGGAGCAGGGCGTGGCCAGGAGCGTGGCCAGCATGCCGGTGGTGAAGGCCTGGATCCGGGGGCTGCGCGAATGGCCGTGGGCGATCTTCAAATCCACCACGGGCAGGTGGAACACCCCGAAAAGCGAGAGCCCCAGGGCGAAGAGGGTCACGGCCGCGCCCAGGATCAGGCCCGGGCTCTGGAAGAGCTGGCCCCAGGCCAGCTCGGCCGCGCCCAGCACCTGGGCCAGCACGCCGAAATAGACCAGCACGCCCGCCGAGAACCAGATGTTGTGCCGCCGGATGAGGGCGTAGCGGTCGCAGCCGGGATCGCTCGCGTGGCAGGAGGCCAGGAGCCCCGAAAGCTTCAGGCAGGCCACGGGGAGCACGCAGGGCATCAGGTTGAGCAGAAGCCCGGCCAGCAGCGCCAGGGGCAGGGCCTTCAGGAGCCCGTCCACCTCCAGGTGGGGCGTCAGGGACCTGGGCGTGAAACGCAGATCCGCGGCGGCCACGGGGGCCTTGTCCGGGACCGGCTGCACCCCCGCGCCGGGGCCGCGCGCGGCCAGCTCGGCGTAGAGGCCCCACCAGGGCTTGTCCCTGGCGGCGGGGGGGGCGGGAAACTGCCGGGAGGAGAGCTCCGTCTCCAGAAGCACGGGCCAGCAGCTCACGTCGGTGCAGGCCAGGAGGCTCACGCGGGCCTCGACGCCGAAGCCCTCGGGGAGCCCCGGCGGCAGCGTGACGAAGAGCGGCGTGGGTCCGGCGTAGACGTTGACGTTCTTGTCGGGCTCGTAGAGGTCGCGCGAGGGTTTGCCGGGGGGATAGAGCACGTCCAGGGCCTGCCCCGTGGGCGTGAGGCGCGCCTCGGCCCGGGTGGGCATGCCCGCCTCGCCGGGGTCCGCTCCGTAGGTCTTGTAGCCCTGGGACGGGGTGAGCCAGAGCACGGCCACCAGGCCCTTGCCGTCGGGGAGCGCTGCCAGCTCCCAGGAGGCGGCCACGGGGGTGTCCTGCGCCTGCGAGGGCAGCGCCAGGGCCATCAGCAGGGCCAGGGCCGTGAGGAGTGCGCGCATGGGGGGCCTCGGTCTCTTCATGTGGTGCGGCGGTTCGCCCGGATGTTTACAGCAAAAAGCGCGCCTAGAAAACAAGGAACGCGGCGGCGGCCACCACCGTGGGCGCAAGCGCCCCGGCCGCCAGCCCCAGGGGGGAGATGCGCTCGCCCGGGAAACCCTGCTTGAGGATGGCGTAACCCGCCGGATTGGGGGCGTTGGCGATGACGGTGAGCCCGCCGCCCGCCACGGCCCCGGCCAGCAGGGAGTATTTGCCCGCGTCGGAAAGGCCCTCCACCAGGGTGCCCAGGTAGGTGAGCGCGGCGTTGTCGGTGAGGGCGGTGAGTCCCATGGCCCCGAAGTAGAGCGTCAGGGTGTCCATGCGCGTGATGAGGGCCTGCACCCACCAGCGCTGGGGCGGCCCGAGGATCACCAGTCCGGCCAGGAACACGCCCACCATGAGGCTCGGGCGCAGCATGAGCTCCGTCTGGTGTTCGGGGTAGGCCGCGACGAAGCCCACGAACACCGCCAGCACGGCCAGGAAGGCGGCCGGATGGTGCAGCAGGGCCACCATGGCCGCCAGGCAGGCCAGGTGCACGGCGCTCACCCAGGCGGGCGCGCCCTGGCGCAGGGACTCGGGCGCGCGCACCTCCAGCCGGGCCAGGGGCCGCCAGAACGCGGCCGTGAGGGCCAGGGCGTTCGCCACCACGGCGATCACGGCCTTCCAGCCGAAATTGAGGAACATGTGCCCCAGGCCCCAGCCCCAGGCCGGGGCGCACATGATCACCGGGGGCGCGGCGAAGTGCGTGAGCACGCCGCCGATGGAGATGTTCACGAAGAGCGTGCCCAGCATGGCGTACTTGCAGGCCCGGGACAGGGGGCGGCTGAAGAAGGCCATGTAGAGTATGAGCGCCGTGACGGTCATGGCGGCGGGCTCGGTGATGAGCGAGCCCATGAGCGGCCCCGCCACCAGGGCCGTGAAGCAGGTGGCCGGCCCCATGGGCAGGGGCAGGCGCGCGGCCAGCCCCAGGATGGCCCGTGCGGCAAGGGCCACCACGGGGCGCGTGGAGGCGGCCATCATGATGGCGAAGACGAAGGCGGGCTCGGTGAAGGAGATGCCCTCGAGGTAGTCCACGGCCCTGGATGGCCCGGTGAACACGGCCAGAAGCATCAGGAACACGGCGGCCCAGAAGCCGAAGGCGATCTCCACCTCGCCCAGAAGGTGCCACAGGCCGTGGTGGGGGCCGCCCCTGCGGGAGCGCTCCAGGAAGCGTCCGGCCAGGAAGGTGTGGGCCACGGCCAGGGCGAAGGCCGCCGTGCCGAGGGTGGTTGCGGCGGCGTCCGGTGCGTTCATGGCCGCCTACTCGAAGCAGAACTCCACGGTGAAGTCCCCGTTGGGCGTGGTGAAGGGGATGGCCACAACGGAGCCGCTGGTCACGTGGGAGATGGAGTGGTTGTCTCCGAAGATGATGGTGGGCGTGGAGGCCTGCATGGCCAGGCCCATCTGGGCCAGTCCGGCGCGCGCCTGGCCTGAGATCATGTTGGTGATTTCGCCCACGGCGTCCTTGGTGTCCTGGACTATGTCCTGGATGTCGTCGCCCAGCATGTTCTTGACGATGGCCACGGCGCATTTCTTGGTGAACGAAATCGAGATGCTTCCGCTTTTGTCCCCGGTGAGGCCCACCACGGCCGACACGTCGCCCGCCGCCGTGGTGTTCTTCTTGGCGTAGGGCTTGCCCGGCGCGGGCTCGATCATGGCCATGGTGGTGAGCACGTGCTTGGTGGCCTGGACAAACGGCTTGGCGATTTCGGCGTCGGTGGCGTTCATGAAGGGTTCCTTGGGCGCATGGATCGTCTCCGGCGCGACACATGCCGCCAGCCAAAGGGCGCGGACAGCCGAAGAGACCTATCCTCTACCCTGTGCGGATTAGCCTTTCAAGCCTTTTTCCCCGGCCTTTTCCCCCCCGGGGCGACGCTCCCGGCGGCTTGCCATTTGCCGCACCCTGATGTAGTCCCCCGTGCAGACGACGCGGGAGTCCTGCCGGAACGGCCCTCCACGGCGCGGAGGGCGCACGCCGCCACGGGCGGCGGCCCGGACTTCGGGACCGGCCTGATTCCCCCGGCGCACAACGCATGCACACCCGCCAAGCCACCGCCACCGACCACCGGAACCGGGCCACCGGCTATTCCGATTCCGACTGGGGAGCCCTGGAAAAGAGGCTCTCCGACACCCGCGACCTCCTGCGGGACATCCTCGTGCACCTGCGCAGCGTGCTGGACAACCTCAAGACCGCCGGAAACGCCTACCAGGGCGCGGGACGCGCCTGGCGCGCCTCGGGCAAACCCGCCGGATCCCCCGGACAACAGGGACGCCCGCAGTACGGCTCCGCCGCCGGCGTCCACAAGGCCCAGGGAGCCGCCAACTCCCGCTTCCAGTCCGGCACTTCCAAGCCCTCCGGCGCCTACCAGTCCACCACGCAGAACGCCTCCGGCACGTTCACCCGCGACGCGGGCGCATCCTCCGCGCGCCAGGGCGCGCAGCAGGCGCGGCCCGGGGCCTCGACGGGCGCGGGACAGCAGTTTTCCTGGAGCGCGCGCGGCGCGGGGGCCCAACCCGGACAGGGCGCGTGGCGCTCGCCGGGCGCGTCCAAGGCAGGCGCTTCGGCCGCGGACGACGCATCCTCAAGGGCTTCCGGGGCCGCAGGCGCGCGGCCCGGCAACGGTTCGGCCCACGGCGGCGCGACGGCGGGGGGCAGGGCGTCCTCCGGGGGCGCGGGCAAGGCGAACCCCGGCGCTTCGGGAGCCAGCGCTTCGGGAGCCGGCGCTTCGGGCGCATGGCGCGCCAGAACCGGGACCGCAGGCGGCCAGGATCAGGCCGGGGCCTCCCAGGGACGCCAGGAGCACCGCCACCGCACCACAGGGCCAGGCGGCGGCTCCAGCTACCAGGACTACAAGCAGCGCAGCCACAAATCGCCCCTGGGCCACGGCCGCATGACCCTCACCCAGGCCTGCGCCCTCCTGTGCATCACCTACCCTTGCAACGCCGACGACATCAAGACCGCCTACCGCAAGCAGGCCCGCCGCCACCACCCCGACCTGGGCGGCGACGAAGAGATGATGAAGTCCATCAACCAGGCCTACGAACTGGCCATCTCCTGGTGCGCTCCGGGCCGGGGCAAGGCAGCCGCCACCTGGGCCGCCTAGCAGCCCGTTGAAAAAGTCGATTCTTGCAGCCTGTTCAAATAACTCGCTGGCAAGGCGTCCTCAGAACACCTCGGCCTCGAACCAGTAGATCTCCGTGCCGGGCCTGCGCCACGCGCCGGGCTCCAGGCCCGCCTTGCGGCAGGTGTGGTCCAGGAAGGCCTGGGCGTCCCAGCGCCACTCCACCGCCACCTGGGGCAGCAGAAGCCCCTGGCGCGCCCCGCGGCGCACGATGAGCCCGTGGCGGCCCACCTCCACCCGCGCCGGGTCCGGGCAGGCGGTCACGGGACCCAGCACCGAGATCTCCACGGCGAGCCTCTCGAACTCGGCCGGGGCCAGGGGCGGAAAGCGGGGGTCCTCGAAGGCGGCGGCGCGGGCCATGCGCGCCACGGTCTCCCAGAGGGGGCCGTCGCCCACGATGTGCCCGATGCAGCCGCGCAACTCGCCCCCCAGGTGCAGGGTCACGAAGGCCCCCAGGGGCTCCGTGAGCCTGGCGGAGGGCGATGCGGGCGGGGTCCAGTCCCGGTCGCCCTCCAGCGCGGCGCGGATGCTCGCGCGCACCAGTTCCTTGAGGGCGTCCTTTTCCAGTGCCGAAAGCTCGAAGCGGAAGGCGTCCATGGCGGGCTCCTTGTCCGGGTTTGCCTGCAAGCCCGGTAGCACGCTTGCCACCGTCCCGCCAGACGGAGTACGAAGGGCCATGCGCGTGCTCTGCCTGGACGGCCCCTACTTCCTCAAGGCCCTGGAGCGACTGGGCTGCGAAACCCTCTCCGTGGGCCAGTGGGCCGGGGCCGACGTGCGCCTGGAGAAGGCCCTCTCCCTGGCCGGGCTCCTGCGCCTGCTCGACGCGCGCGGCTTCGCCCCCGACGCCGCGCTCTGGGCCGACGACGGCCGCCCCCCCTCGGTGGCCGGGCTGGAACTCCTGCCCTGGCCCACGGCCGCCTATTCCATCGACCAGTACCTCAATCCCTGGCATGTTCCCTTCTGCAACGCCTTCGACGCGGCCCTGGTGGCCCAGAAGGACTACCTGCCCCTCTTCGCCCCCGAGCGCAAAGGCCCCCTGCGCTGC
>NZ_JBZVFJ010000178.1:0-5884 GCF_058402725.1 Fundidesulfovibrio sp.
CCCCCCCGGGACCGGCTGGCAAGGCCTTTGCGGCTGCGCCGCCTGTCGCGCGGGAATTCGCGCAAAGCCGCGAATTCCCGCTTGTACGTTGTCCTCGTTCCGAATGCGCACTCAGGAGTGATCCATGCTGCAAAGCGTCTTCGGCCTCATCGTCCTCATCTTCATCGCCTGGCTCTTGAGCCGGGACCGCACGCGCGTGCCGTGGCGGATGCTGCTGGGCGGCGTGGCGTTGCAGTTCGTGATTGCGGGGCTGATGCTCAAGGTGTCGGCGTTCAAGGGCCTGTTCATGGCGCTCAACAGCGTGGTGCTGGCCATGGAGGACGCCACGCGCGAGGGCACGACGTTCGTGTTCGGGTATCTGGGCGGCGGCGCGGTGCCGTTTTCGGAGTTGAAGCCGGGGGGAAGCTTCATCCTGGCGTTCCAGGCCCTGCCGCTGGTGATCGTGATCGCGGCCCTGGCGGGCCTGCTGTACCATTGGGGCATCCTGCCGCGCGTGGTGCGGGGCTTCTCCTGGGTGCTGGGCAAGACCATGGGCATCGGCGGGGCGCTGGGCGTGGGCGCGGCGGGCACGATCTTCCTGGGGATGATAGAGGCCCCGCTCCTGATCCGCCCGTACCTGACGCGGCTTACCGAGAGCGAACTGTTCGCGCTGATGGCCACGGGGCTTTCGTGCATCGCGGGCACCATGCTCATGCTCTACGCCGGGGTGCTGGGCAGCGTGATTCCCGATTCGCTGGGCCATATCCTGACGGCCTCGGTGATCCACGCCCCGGCGGGGGCCATGGACGCGGTGGCCAAGGGCGCGTGGGACGGCATGCAGCTCTACTTGAACATCCTGGCCATGCTCATCGCCATGATCGCGCTGGTGAAGCTGGTGAACATCGTGCTGGGGTTCGGCCCTGCGGTGCTGGGCGCGCCGCTCACCCTGGAGCGGATGCTGGGCTGGGTGATGGCCCCGGCGGCGTGGCTGCTGGGCGTGCCGTGGGCCGAGGCGCACACGGCGGGGAGCCTTCTGGGCGTGAAGGTGGTGCTCAACGAGTTCATCGCCTTTTTCCAGATGGCGAACCTGCCGCAGGAGGCCTTGTCGGAGCGCACGCGGCTGATTCTGGCGTACGCCATGTGCAGCTTCGCCAACCTGGGCAGCGTGGGCATCATCATCGGCGGGATGGGTTCGCTCATGCCGGAGCGCCGGGCGCAGGTGGCGTCCCTGTGCATGCGGGCCCTGGCCGCAGGCGTGATCGCCTCGCTCATGACGGGCGCGGTGGTGGGGGTGCTCTTCTCCTAGGCCGTCCGGGGAGCGACTTGACGATGGTGTTCGCCGTTCGAACGTGGTAGGGGTCACCAATGCTCATGGGCATCGACGTGGGGGGCACGCACACGGACGCCGTGCTGGTGTGCAGGAAGGGCTTGCTGGCCTGGGCCAAGGCCAAGACCCATCACGGCGATTTGATGCGCTCCATCCGCGAGGTGCTCACGGCCATCGCGCCCAAGGCCGGGGCAAAGGCCATCTCGCGGCTCAATCTTTCCACCACGTTATCCACCAACGCCATCGTGGAGGGGCTCACGGAGCCTGTGGGCGTGTTCGTGTCGGCAGGTCCCGGCATCGACGCCCGGGCCTACGCCGTGGGCGACCACTACGCCGTGATCCCCGGCTGCACCGACCACCGCGGCCGCGTGACCATGCCCCTGGACGACGTGCTGGCCTGCGAGCACGCGGCGCGCTGCAAGGCCGCCCACGTGAGCGTCTACGCCTGCGTGAGCAAATTCTCCCCGCGCAACCCCGAGTTCGAGGAGTCGCTGCGCGCGGTGGTGCACCCCCAGGCCGACTTCGTGAGCTGCGGTCACGAGTTTTCCGGACAGCTGGGCTTTCCCCGGCGCATCCACACGGCGGCGTGCAACGCCTCGGTGTGGCGGGTGTTCAACCGCTTCGCGGACGCTGTGCAGCGCGCGGCGCTCGATTTCGGGCTCATGGGCCAGGTGAACATCCTCAAGGCCGACGGGGGCACCATGCCGCTTTCGGTGTCGCGCTCGTTCCCGGTGGAGTCCATCCTGTCGGGTCCGGCGGCGTCGGTGATGGGCATCATCGCCGTGTGCGACATCGCGGAAGACTCGGTGATCCTGGACATCGGCGGCACCACCACGGACATCGCGCTCTTCGCCGAGGGCGCGCCGCTCATCGAGCCCGACGGCGCGGTGATTTCGGGGCGTCCCACGCTGGTGCGCGCGCTCAAGACGCGCTCCATCGGCGTGGGGGGCGATTCGGCGCTCTCGGTGCTGGAAGGCCAGGTGCGCGTCGGGCCGCGCAGGCTGGGTCCGTCCATGGCCGAGGGTGGCGAGCGGCCCACGCTCACGGACGCGCTCAACGTCCTGGGCAGGGCGGAGCTGGGCGACGTGTCGGCCTCGCGCCGGGGCGTGAACGAGCTGGCCCGGGCCAACAACATGGACGGGGAGACCCTGGCCCAGGACGCGGCCCTGGCGGCGGTGACGAGCATCCGCGCGGCGGTGATCGAGCTCACGCGCGCCGTGAACGACCGGCCCGTGTACACCATCTATGAACTGCTGGAGGGCAAGCGGGTGGCCCCCTCGCGGGTGTATGTGATGGGCGGCCCGGCCAAGGCCCTGGAAGCGCTCCTGTCCGAGGTGTTCCCGGAAGAAGTGGTGGTGCCCGAGGGCTACGCGGTGGCCAACGCCATCGGCGCGGCGCTCTCGCGCCCCACGCTCTCTGCGGAACTCTTCGCGGACACCCAGCGCGGGCGCATGCTCATCCCGGGCCTGGACGTGGAGCAGGACGTGCCCCGCACCTATTCGCTGGAAGAGGCCCAGGCCGACGCGGCCCAGCGCCTGGGAGACTACCTCACCCAACTGGGCGTGGCCGACCCCGAGGCCCTGGTGGAGACCCTTGAGGCGCAGAGCTTCAACATGGTGGAGGACGGCGAGCTGGTGGGCCGCTCCATCCGCGTGAAATGCCAGGTGAAGCCCGGCGTGCTGCCCGGCTACCGCGAGGCCGTGAGACATCCATGCTGAAAGCCGCCGACACCCTGGGCGTGGTCTTCTTCCCGGCCTACGACTGGGCCATCAGCCCCACGCACCCCGAGCGCCAGGAGCGCCTGCTCTACACACAGGACCAGCTGCGCGAGGAAGGCCTCTTCGACATCCCCGGAGTGCGCGAATACAAGCCCGACGTGGCCCTGGCCCACGACGTGGATCTGGCCCACTTCACCTTCCCCGGCGTGGAGGAGGTGCTTACCAGCTCCCACCTGGTGAGCGCGGGCGGGGCCATGCGCGCCGCCAGGCTGGTGATGGAGCGCGAGGCCCGCCGGGCCTTCGCCCTGGTGCGCCCCCCGGGCCACCACGCCATGAAGGTGGTGCACGGCACGCGCGGCTTCTGCACCGTGAACGTGGAAGCCGTGATGGTGGAAACCCTGCGCGAGCGCTACGGCGTGCGCCGCATCGCCATCGTGGACACCGACTGCCACCACGGAGACGGCACTCAGGACGTCTACTGGCACGACCCGGACGTGCTCTTCATCTCCCTGCACCAGGACGGGCGCACCATCTATCCCGGGTCCGGCTTTCCCTACGAGCTGGGCGGCCCCACGGCCATGGGAACCACCTGCAACATCCCGCTGCTGCCAGGCACGGGCGACCAGGGCATCCTGCACATGATCGACCACGTCGTGCTGCCGCTCATCGAGCGCTTCAAGCCCGAGATCGTCATCAACTCCGCCGGGCAGGACAACCACTTCTCCGACCCCATCACCAACATGAACTTCACGGCCCAGGGCTATGCGGAGCTCACGCGCAGGCTCGGCGCGGACATCGCGGTGCTGGAGGGCGGCTACTCCATCCAGGGCGCGCTGCCCTACGTGAACCTGGGCATCTGTCTGGCCATGGCCGGCATCGACGCCTCCGGCGTGGTGGAGCCCCAGTACGACCCGGAGCGCGTGAAGCAGGAGCAGCGCGTCACCGACTACACCCTCTCCCTCTCCGACCAGCTCATGAGCTACTTCCTGGACCCGCCCGCCATGCCCAAGCACGGCAAGGCCGAGGGCGAATGGTTCGTGCGCGAGAAGGAGGTCCACTACGACACCGACGCAATCTTCGAGCGCCAGCGCGAGAAGGTGCTCCTGTGCCCGGACTGCTCCGGGGTGGTGTCCATCGAGAGCCGGGCCGACTCCGGCCCCCTGTGCCTGGGCGTGCAGATCCCCCCGGGAGCCTGCGACGCCTGCCGCGAGCGCGGCCACGAGGAGTTCGAGACGGGCCAGCGCTCCCGGAACTACCGCCGCGCCATGCTTGTGGACCGCCCCGGCAAGGCCGTGAAGCGCGTGCTCATCTAGCGCTGCGGCATGCTCCCCGCCTCAGCGGGCAACGCAATCGCCCGCGCGGGCAATGCAAACCACCGTGCGTCTTCCCCTGGACCTGCCGCCCCGGCATGGTCTACTGTCGCCTAAGCATGCACTCCGACCTTTCCCCGGACGGCGGCCCCCAGGGACCGGCGTCTTTCCTCGACCCGCGAGAACCGGGCAGGGAAGGGCCGTTCTTCAAAGTCTCCTATGCTTGGCGCTGGTTCGCGCTCTTTGCCGGCCTTCTGGCCTTCGCTTCGCTGATCATCTACAATCTCTACAAGGACCGCAGGAATCTGCTCGCTTCGGAAGAAAACCGCCTGATCAATCAGGCGCATGTGGTCGAACAGATCGTGACTACGGAACTCAAGGCCCTGGACGCGGTGCTCAAGGACATGCGGGCCGAGTGGGCCTCTGGAGACATCAAGGGGAACCTCGACACCCGGTTCAAAACCCTCGGCGACGCCATCCCCGGCGTACGCGCCCTGATCCTGCTCGGCGCGCAAGGAACGATCCGGGCCGCCAACCTGCCGGGGCTCAGCGGACAGAACTTCGGCGACCGGGACTACTTCCGCCGCACCGCCCTGGACCGGAATCCGGACACCCTCCACGTCTCCCAGCCCTATCGGACCTCCCTGGGGGCCTGGGTGATCACCATCTCGCTGCGCATCGACGACGCTCAGGGACGCTTCATCGGCGTCATCGCCGCCAGCCTGGACCCGGCCTACTTCCTCCCCCTGCTCGACTCCGTGCTCTACGCCCCGGACATGTGGTCCATGCTCGTGCACGGCCAGGGGACGGTGTTCCTTGTCTCCCCCCTGCGGAAGGACGTTGAGGGCAGAAACCTCCTCACGCCCGGCACCCTCTTCACCCGCCACATGGAGAGCAGCCGGGAGCAGAACGCCTTCCTGGACACCGTCCACGCCACGGGGCAACGCATGCTCCTGGTGGCCCGCTCCATCCAGCCCAGGGCCCTTCACCTGAGCCATCCCCTGGTGGTGGCCGTCGCGCGCGACCCCGGGGCCATCCTGGCGGGGTGGCGCACGTCGGTGGTACGCTACGCCGGAGCCTACGCCCTGCTGGTCCTGGCGTCCTGCCTGGGGCTGGCCCTCTACCAGCGCAGCCGCCGCCAGTTCGACAGGCTCCAGGAGCGCACCGCCCAGGCCCTGGTGGACCGGGAACGCTTCCTGCGCACCCTCACGGACAGCATCCCCGGCATGGTGGGCTACTGGGACGAGAACCTGTGCTGCGCCTACGCCAACTCGGCCTATCTGGAATGGTTCGGCAGAACGCCCGGGCAGATGCGCGGCATCCACATCCGCGACCTGCTGGGCGATGACCTCTTCCAAAAGAACGAGCCCTTCATCAGCGCCGCGCTGCGGGGCGAACGCCAGCAGTTCGAGCGCACGCTCACGCGCGCGGACGGGTCCACGGGCTACACCCTGGTCCACTACATCCCGGACGTGGACCGGGAGCGCGTGCGCGGCTTCTACGTGCTGGTGTTCGACGTGTCGGAGCTCAAGGAAGCCCAACTCCAGTTG
>NZ_JBZVFJ010000179.1:0-5814 GCF_058402725.1 Fundidesulfovibrio sp.
CGTCAGGCAGAAGGGGGCTTTTACGGGCGCTCGCCCCAAACGTCAACGACTATTTCCAAGATCAAGCATATTTTCTGCGACCAAGGCCGATTACCCTTGAATTCTTTATCGAAATGGGACAACGTTCGCATCATGACGACCCTGCTGCACAACGCGGACCACCCCTCTGACGCTCCTTTGATCCTCGTGGTGGACGACGAGGCCGTGAACCGCAAGGTTCTCACCTGGGCGCTCTCGGAGGCCGGCTTCCGCACCCTTCCGGCCGCCAGCGGGCATGAGGCGCGCGCCCTTGCACTGGCCCAGAGGCCCGATCTGGTGATTCTGGACATCCTCATGCCCGGGGAAAACGGTTTCGACGTGTGCGAAAGCCTTCAGGGAAACCCCGCCACGCGCGACATCCCCGTCATCTTCCTCTCAGGGCTCACCGACACACCCGACAAGATCAAGGGCCTGGAACTGGGCGCCGTGGACTATGTGACCAAGCCCTTTTCCGGGGCCGAGGTTGTGGCGCGCGCGCGCATCCACCTGCGCCTGCGACAGGCCCGACAGGCGCTCATCGCCCAGCAGGCAGCCAGACTTTCAACCCTCCGCCAGGCCCAGCAGGCCATGCTCGTGAACCCGCGCGAACTCCCCGAGGCCTCCTTCGCAGTGCGCTTTCTCACCCACGACGCCGCCGGGGGCGACATCTACGACGTCTTCCGGCACAGCGACTCCATCTACGGCTACTTCCTGGCCGACGTGACCGGACACGACCTGGGCGCGAGCCTCATCACCCCTGCGCTCAAGAGCCTCATCCGCCAGAACGCCGGCCCTCTCTACGGTCCCGCCGAGACCTTCGCCACCATGAACGGCGTACTCCGACAGGTGCTGAGCGAAGGCCAGGTGGTCACCGCCAGCTATCTGGCCCTGAACCGCGCATCGGGCAGGGCCACCCTGGTGCGCGCCGGACATCCCGCGCCGGTGCTGGTGCGCAAGGGCGGCTGGGCCGAGTTTCTCGAACCCGAGGGCGACGTGCTGGGAGGCTTCGAGAGCGCGCACTTCGAAACCCTGGACCTGCGTTTGGGCCGGGGCGACCGCTTCCTGCTCTACTCGGATGGACTGGTGGAACGTCGCGGACGCACCCACGACCAGGCCCGGGAACTTCTGGCCCGCGCCTGCGAACAGGCCGCCGGGCTTCCCCTGGAAGAAGCCGCCGACCACGTCCTGTCCGCGCTCCTGCCGGAGGGCGAACCGACACACGACGATGTTGTCCTTTTGGTGGCCGAGGTGTAGATGAACAACGATCGACCCGATCCTGGCCCCGGGCCTTCGGAACGCGCGGCAGCGCTGCGTTTGAGCGTCCCGGCCAGTCTCGCGGCCATCGACCTGGCCGTGGAACAGGCCAGGCGGCGTCTCCAGGCCTGCGCCCCGGAGGCGGATCTCTTCCCGGCGCTCACGGCGCTGCGCGAGGCTCTGCTCAACGCCGTGGTGCACGGCTGTCGGCTGGACCCCGCCCTGGCCGTGGACCTGGAACTGACCGTGGAAGGAAACGAGGCCACCTTCCTGGTGACCGATCCCGGCCCCGGGTTCGACTGGCGGAAACGCCCGCCGTCCATGCCCCCGCCCGGATCCGCCAGCGGAAGGGGCCTCTGCATCATGAACCTCTACGCCCGGACCGTTCGCTACAACGAGGCCGGGAACGGACTGACCCTGCGCCTGGCCCTGGCCTGAGCGCGACGGCAAGGAGTATCCCATGGCGGCGACCGTACGCCCCGAAACGAATCTGGTGGCCTCCCAGGCCGACGCCCTCAAGAGTCGCTTCAAGGAAGCCTTGAGGGAATCCCCCGGGGAACTCACCCTGGACCTCTCCGGCGTGACCGCCGTCGACTCCGTCGGCCTGGGCGTGCTCATCGCCGCGCACAACACCCTGGCCAAGCAGGGCGGCGTGCTGCGGCTGGAGAACGTGCCCGGCGACATCCTCAAGCTCCTGCGGGCCATGCGTCTGGACCGCCACTTCCACGTCAACGCCTAGGGACGGCCATGGACTCCGACGACGACATCCTCGCCCTCTTCATCGAAGACGCCCAGGAACATCTCGTAGGCATCGAGGCCTCCCTCATGGACCTGGAGCAGGACGCGCAGAGCGATCCCGAGTTGGTGAACACCATCTTCCGAGCGGCCCATTCCATCAAGGGCGGCGCGGGGTTCCTGGGGCTTGAGAACGTGCGCGAGCTGGCGCACAAGCTCGAAAACATCCTGCACATGGTGCGCGCGGGCGAACTCACGCCCTCCAGCGCCCTGGTCTCCCCGCTGCTCAAGGGGTTCGACCTCCTGCGCGCGCTCATCCACCAAGGCCAGGCCGGAAACGAGCAGGACATCTCCGGCTCCATCGCCGAACTTTCGGAGCTGGTGGCGGAAGGGCTACCCCCCTCCCGTCAGGGCCACATGGACCAGCGCCTGAACATCCCCCTGCCCGGCGGGCAGGACGCCTTCGTCCTGGACCGGCTCACCCTGGAGCAGGCCCTGGAGGGCGGCCGCTACATCTACCTCGTGGAGTACGACCTCATCCACGACGTGCACGCCCGGGGCAAGACGCCCCTGGACATCTTCGCGGTCATGGAATCCAGCGGCCTGATCCTGGATTGCCGCACCGACCTGGCCGCCGTTGGCGACCTGGACGGCCCCGTGGGCAACGTGCTCCCCTTCTACCTGCTCTACGCCACCATCGTGGAGCCTGACGTGGTGGGCTACCTCTTCGCGCTGGACATCTCGCGCATCCGCGTGGTGGACCCGGCCCTGCTCGCACCCGCCGGTGCGGACGCGGCCCCGCCTCCGCAGGCCCTGCGTCTGGAACTGTCCGCCCTGCAGGGCGCGTCCGAACTGGAGGACCTGCGTCGGCGGCTTCTCGACTCCCTGGACGACGCCCCGGCCCTTGAACTGGACGCAGGCCGCGTGGACAAGCCGGGCGCGGCGCTGCTCCAGCTGCTGTGCGCCGCCCGGCGCTCCTTTGCCGCCAAGGGCAAGCCCCTGCGCCTGACGGGCCTGAGCCCCGAGGCGGCGACCCACTGCGCGCGGCTGGGCTTCGCGCCGGGAACACGCGCGGCCGCCGCCCTGCCCGAGTGCCACCTGCTCGGGCAGGGGGGAAACCTCCCGGGCCTGGGAGGGCTCAGCGCATGAACACCCTCGGTGCACTCTTCCAGGAAGAACAGCGGGAACACCTGGCCGAACTGGACGCAGCCCTGCTGGACCTGGACCGCGACCCCGCCGACAACGGTGTGGTGGACCGCATCTTCCGCGCCCTGCACTCCATCAAGGGCGCCTGCGACATGTTCGGCCTTGCGGGCTGCGTGGCCCTGCTCCACGACGTGGAGTCCCTGTGGGACCGCGTGCGCTGCGGCCAGTTGCCCGCTTCCCGCGAACTGGTGGACATCACCCTGCGCGTCAAGGACCATCTGGAACCCGTGGCCGAGAACGGACAGGACCTCCCGGCGGACCTGGAGCTTCTGGCAGGGCTGGAGGCCCTGGCCGCCCCTCCCGCCCCCGCCCGACCCGCGCCCCCCGCCGCGCAGGCGGCGGCCTGCGCCCAGTCCGCGCCGTCCTGCTCCCTGCGCATCCGCCTCGCGCCCTCGGACACCGGCCACTTCGCGCGCATGGACCCCGCCGTTCTCCTGGAAGAGCTGGCGGGCCTGGGCGAGCTTCACGTGGAGGCCGACACCTCCGGGGTGCCCCCCCTGGAGGACCTCTCCCCCATGGACTGCCGCCTTGCCTGGGACATGACCCTCCACACCGCCCGGGGCGTCGACAGCGCGCGCGACATCTTCCTGTTCCTGGAGAATCCCGGCGACGTCGTCGTGGAGGATGCCCCGGCGCCCTGCCCCGCCGCCCCCGGGGTGAGCCCCGGCCCGTCTGCGGGCCGCCCCGCGCAGGCGGCCGCCCCCCCGGCCGCCAACGGCAGGCCCAAACCGGTGCAGCAGGCCCAGAGCCTGCGCGTGGAAGCCGCCAAGCTCGACAACCTCGTGAACCTTGTGGGCGAGCTGGTCATCGCCCAGGCCCGCCTCAATCAGGTGGCCTCCGACGTGGGCCTGTCCCCGCTCACGGCCGTCACCGAGGAGATCGAGCGCCTTGTGGGCGAGCTGCGCGACAACACCCTCTCCATCCGCATGCTGCCCATCGGCACCACGTTCAGCCGCTTCCGCCGCCTCGTGCGCGACCTGTGCTCCGAACTGGGCAAGGACATCGCCCTGGAGGCCGAAGGCGGCGAGACCGAGCTGGACAAGACCGTCATCGAACAGCTGGGCGACCCCCTGGTGCACCTGCTGCGCAACTCCATCGACCACGGCATCGAGCCCCCCGAGGCGCGCGAGGCCGCCGGCAAGCCCCGCCAGGGGCGCATCGTGCTCTCGGCCAAGCAGGCGGGCGGGTCCGTGGTGATCCGCATCGCCGACGACGGCAAGGGGCTGGACCCCGCGCGCATCCGCGAAAAGGCCCTGGAGCGCGGCCTCATCGCCCCGGACGCCCGGCTCACCGACCAGGAGTGCTGCCAGCTCATCTTCGCCCCGGGCTTCTCCACGGCGGAGAAGGTCACCAACGTCTCGGGCCGGGGCGTCGGCATGGACGTGGTGAAGCGCTCCATCGAGGCCCTGCGCGGAGCCGTGGAGATCGACTCCGCGCCCGGGCGCGGCGCCGCCGTCACCATCACCCTGCCGCTCACCCTGGCCATCATCGACGGCCTCCAGGTTCGCGCCGCCGACGAGCACTACATCATCCCCCTCTCCATGGTGGAAGAATGCGTGGAGCTTGCCGACGGCCGCCAGTCGCGCGGGCGCACGCTGCACATCCGGGGCGAGATCGTGCCCTACGTTCGCCTGCGCGAGACGTTCCTCCTCCCGGGCCGGTCCCCAGGCCTCGAACAGGTGGTGATCACCCGCCACGAGAACGGCCGCACCGGCATCGCCGTGGACGAGGTGGTGGGCCAGCAGCAGACGGTGATCAAGAGCCTTGGGCGGCTCATCGGCCGCGTGGAGGGCATCTCCGGGGCCACCATCAACGGCGACGGCTCCATGGCCCTCATCCTTGACGTGCCCCAACTGGTGGCCAGCGTGCTCAAGGAGAGCGGGGCCAACCAGGAGACCTCGGCGGTCTGACCTCAGCCGGAGCGCCCCCATGCCCCAGGACATCCCCCCCAGCCCTGCCGCCCCGCACGGCGACGCGCCGGACGCCACCCTCCAGGGCCCTGCCTGCCTCCCGCCCGAGGAGGCCGGAGCCATGCTCCAGGCCATCCTCACCGGCATCCGCGCCGGGGCCGTCATCCTGGACCCCGCCAGCTTCACCGTCACGGAGCTCAACGGCGTGGCCGAGGAGCTCTTCGGCATCCGCCGCCAGGACGCGCTCGGACGCAACTACCGGGAGTTCTCCGCCCGCCTCACCCCCCTGGAGCAGCCGTCCCCCGGTCCGCAGACGCGCCAGCAGGGCGACATGGCCTTCGCCGGCGGGGAATTCCTGCTTGCCCGCCCGGGCGGAAAGGTCCTGCCCGTGTCGCGCACCATCCTGAACGCCTCCGTGGGCGGCAGACGCCGCCTCATCGACATCCTCTTCGACATCAGCGAAAAAAAGACCATGGAGCGCGAGCTCGGCCTGGCCCGCAAACTGGAGGCGATCGGCCAGCTGGCATCGGGCATCGCCCACGAAATCAACACCCCCGTCCAGTACGTGGGCGGCAACCTGAGCTTCCTCAACGACGCCTTCACCGACCTCTCCAGCTACCTGGCCCGCCTGGAGGCCCTGGGTGACGCCCTGCGCGACGGCCAGGACTGCGCCCGGCTCCTAGAAGAGGCC
>NZ_JBZVFJ010000180.1:0-5706 GCF_058402725.1 Fundidesulfovibrio sp.
AGGCCGAAGCCCTCGTTGATCTCCCCGGCGGCCTCGATTCCGTCCATGGCGCCTTCGAGCATGATGTCCATGAGCACCAGGTCGGGCTTGAGTTTGCCCACCAGGGCCACGGCCTCCTCGCCGGTGGCGCAGGAGCCGGCCACTTCGTAGCCCATGCGTTTGAGACGGCTCTTGATGTCCAGGGCCACGATGGCCTCGTCCTCGACCACGAGGATCTTGCGCTCGCTCACCTTGCCTCCCTGGCCAAGAGGTTCGCCAAGGCCTCGGCCAACCGGGGGTGGCGGAAGACGTAGCCGCTCTCCATGAGCCTTCTCGGGAAGGCCCGGCAGCCGCCCAGAAGCAGTTCCTCGGCCATCTCGCCGAAGACCAGACGCAGCGCGGCGGCCGGGGCGGCCAGCCCGCAGGGTCTGCCCAGGGCGCGGCCCAGGGCCTGGCAGAAGTCGCGGTTGGCGGCGCTCTCGGGGGCGCAGAGGTTGAACGGCCCCGAGAGGTCCTCGCGCTCCAGAAGAAAGACCATGGCCTCGACCTGGTCGCGCAGGTGGATCCATGGAAAGGCCTGGCGGCCGTGCCCCAGGGGGCCGCCCATGTAATAGCGGAAGGGCGGAAGCATCTTCTCGAACACCCCGCCGCCTCGACCCAGCACGAGGCCCGTGCGCGCCACCACGCGGCGCACGCCCAGGGACTCCACCGGCCGGGAGGAGGCCTCCCACTGCAGGCACACGTCTGCCAGGAAGCCCCGGCCCGGGGGGGAGGATTCATCCACCGGGTCGTCGCCCGTGTCGCCGTAGTAGCCCACGGCCGAGGCCTGGAGCAGCACCGCCGGACGCACGGCGGCCTGGGTGGCCGCGCGGACCATGGCCTGGCCCGCGAACACGCGGCTCTCCACGATGGCCTGCTTGCGCTGGCTGGTCCAGCGGCCGTCCGCGATGGACTCCCCAGCCAGGTTGACCAGGGCGTAGGCGCCGTCGGCCAGGTGCCCCCAGCCGTCGGCCGTGCGGCCGTCCCAGGCGGCGAAGGCGGGGCGCGCTCCGTCGGGGTCTGCGCCGGGGGAGCGGGGCTTGCCGCGCGTAAGGGCCGTCACGCGCCACCCCTTGGCCAGAAGCGCGCGGCACAGCGCCCGGCCGATGAAGCCGCCGCCGCCGGCCACGATGACGTGGCGGCCGTTGCCGTTCACAGGTGTCTCCGCATGCTGTGGAAAGTAGGAGGAAGCAGGGGCGCGGTCAATAGGAGAAATCGAGCTGGTAGGTGACCGGTCCCACGGGATCGAACCCCCAGAAGAAGAGCGCGCCCTGGAGCCAGTCGCCAACGTCCTGGCGCACCATGCGGATCTCCAGGGTCACGGCGTAGGCCTTGCCGCGCTCCATCATGCTCCACGCGCCCAGGTCGACGGAAAGCTTGCTCCAGGCCTCGCGCATCAAGAGGCCCAGATCGCGGCCGCGCACCCGCTCCTCGCCGCCCCGGTGCAGCACCACCTCGTAGGGGCCGCCGTCGTGCAGGATGAGGGGCGAGAGCAGCGTGGCCTGGGCCACTTCGCGGTTCCAGAGGTAATCGCGTTTGAGCGAAAGCCGGGCCTTGCACTCCAGGGCCAGCACCTGCCCCTGGCGCAACGCCTGGTCCACGGCCTCCACGAGCCTGGGGTCGCGCACGTCCACGCCGAAACGCAGCTTGGCCCGGCCTCCCTGGTTGTCCAGGACCATGTTGGCCAGGCCCAGGCGCTGGGCGCGCACCTCTCCCGGCGAGGCCGCCAGGGCGGCCACGAGCACGAGGAGCAGAAAGGCGGCGGCGCGGTGCATGAAGATTCCTTGGTCTTTTCGCCCATTCGGGGCCTACCCCAATGCCGGGGGCTTTGACAACTGCCAATCCCGAGGCTATCTTGCTCCGTCCATGCATCGGGTGCGACTCGTCTTCGTGGGCGACCTCAAGGCCCGCTGGGCCCAGGAGGCCTGCCGACACTATCAGGAAGCTCTGGCGCGCTGCGTGCGCGTTGAGACGTCCGTGGTGCGAGACGCCAGGGAAACCCGCGACGTGCCCGCCCGATTGCGCAAGGAAGGCCAGGCCCTCCTTGCGGCTTTGGGACCCAGGGAACGCGTGGTGGGTCTGGAGATTGAGGGAGACGCCCCCGGATCCGAGGGCCTGGCGCGCCAACTGGGGCGCTGGCTGGACGATCCGGGCCGGATGCCCTGCTTCGTGGTGGGCGGCCCCTACGGGTTCGGCGCCGAGGCGCGCGCGCGCTTCGACCATCGCCTGAGCCTGGGACCCTGCACGCTGCCGCACGAACTGGCCCGGGTGGTTCTGTTGGAGCAGTTGTACCGGGCCATGAGCATCCTCGCCGGGCACCCCTACCATCACGGTTGACCCGGCGCGTTCTCCGCGCTCGACTTTTTGCGCGGAACATGATTTCTACCGCCCCACGGCGCTTCGACGCGGCCGGGGACTGCGTGCCGTATACGCCTCAAGTGGAGACCAAATGGCCTTTCCTTCCCTTTCAATCGGCGACCTCACGGTCAAAACCCCCATCATCCAGGGCGGGATGGGCGTGGGCATCTCCCTGTCCGGCCTGGCTTCCGCCGTGGCCGCTGCCGGGGGCATCGGCGTCATCGCGGCGGCGGGCATCGGCATGGGCCGCCCTGGCTACGCCACGGACTTCGTGCACACCAACAACGAGGCCCTGCGCGACGAAATCCGCGCCGCGCGCGCCAAATCCGACGGCCCCCTGGGCGTGAACATCATGGTGGCCCTCACCAACTACGCGGACCTCGTCTCCACGGCGGTGCGCGAAGGCGTGGAGGCCGTGATCTCCGGAGCGGGCCTGCCCCTGGACATGCCTTCACTCCTGCCCGAAGGCTGCCGCACCAAGCTGATCCCCATCGTCTCCTCGGCCCGGGCCGCGGCGATCCTTTGCCGCAAGTGGCTTTCGCGCTTCGGGCGCACCCCGGACGCCTTCGTGGTGGAGGGGCCGCTGGCCGGAGGGCACCTGGGCTTCAAGCCCGAGGACATCCGCGATCCCGGCCACTCCCTGGAGACCGTGGTCCCCCAGGTGATCGAAGCCGTGGGGGCCTACCGCGGACCCGACGGAAAGCCCATCCCGGTGATCGCCGCAGGCGGCGTGTTCACCGGGGCGGACATCCTCAAATACCTGCGCATGGGCGCGGCGGGCGTCCAGATGGGCACCCGCTTCGTGGCCACCTACGAATGCGACGCCGACATGGCCTTCAAGCAGACCTACATCGACGCGCGCGAGGAAGACATCGCCATCATCAAGAGCCCCGTGGGCCTGCCCGGTCGCGCCATCATCAACAACTTCATCCGCTCCGTGCAGCGCGGCGAGAAGATCCCCAAGGTCTGCCCCTTCAACTGCACCCACAACTGCGACGGCACCACCGCGCCCTACTGCATCATGCTGGCGCTCATGAACGCCAAGAAGGGGCTTCTGGACCACGGCTTCGCCTTCGCCGGGCAGAACGCCTGGCGCGTGAAGGAGATCGTCTCCGTGAAGCGCCTCATGGAATCCCTGGAAGCCGAATACGACGCGGCCGTGGCCGCCGGGGCCTAGGCCGGAACCAGACGCCATGGCCCTGCTCGACGCCCAGTACCTCGCCAGGCTGGAGGACTACTTCGCCTCCGGCGACCTGCAGTTCGATTTCGACAACGCGGACGACGAAAAACGCGGCGAAATCCTCGATTTCCTCGAAAAGCTCATGGACCTGGCCGACCAGGCCGACGCCCTGGCCACCAAGCTCATCTTCCGGGATCAGCTGGGGGCCATACTCGGGGAGAACACCCAGAAATAGCCCGTCCCTCCGGTCCGGGGATACTCCCGGACCAGGGGCGGACCGTATCCGGCGGGCGCGCTCCCGCCGGGCTCGGGTTCATTGGCGAACACCACCGCCACGGGCGCGCGCGCGCCGCCGTCCCCTCCCTTGCGCCCGTATCCCGCCGCAAGCTCCAGGAAATCCCGCCAGGGCATGAAGGCCCGCGAGAGGCACAGGTCCGCCTCGCGCCGAAGGGCCTCGGCGCGGCCCTCGAACACCTCGGTTTCCTTCAGGCGAAGCATGGCCGCGCACTGGCGTAAAAAACCCGCCCGCTTGGCCCGGGGCTCCACCAGCACGTAGCGCCCCGCGCCCCAGAACAGGCGCAGCGGAATCCCCGGGATGCCCGCTCCAGCCCCGAAATCCAGGCTCACGGGGGCCGACGGCAGCGCGCCCGAGGCCTGAAGGTCCGCCAGGAGGTCGGCCAGCCACCAGCTGTCGGCCGCAAGCTCCGTGAGCATCTCCTGCCAGCGCCGCGGCCCCACGAGGTTGGTCCGGGCGTTCCAGGTCTGCAACAGGCCCAGGTAGGCGGCAAGCCCGTCGGCCTGTCCGGAGTCCAACTGGCGGCCCAGGGAAAGGGCCAGGTACGCCGCGCTCGCGGCGTCGGGCAGGTTGTCACGCATGGGCGGGGTATGGCCCAAGAATTGACGCCCGTCAAAGGATGCTCTACCAACCCAGGCGGAACCGATCTCACCCCGCAAGGAGCCTTCACACGTGACCGTCAACACTCCCGCCCAGGCCGTGCTCTTCCCCGGCCAGGGCTCCCAGGAAAAGGGCATGGGGCGCGGCCTGGCCGAGGCCGTCCAGGACGCCATGGACCTCTGGAAGCTGGCCGAAAAGGCCTCCGGCCTGCCGCTTCGCGAAATCTACTGGGACGGCGACGACGCCGCCATGGCCCACACCCGCAACCTCCAGCCCGCCATGACCGCCGTCACCCTCGGCTGCTGGCTGGCCGTGCGCGGCAAGCTGGCCCCCGTGGGCTTCGCAGGGCACAGCCTGGGCGAATACGCCGCCCTGGCCGCCTCGGGCGCGCTCCCCGTGGAGCAGGTCCTGGAACTCACCAGCCTGCGCGGCCGCCTCATGGCCGAGGCCGGCGGCTCGGACGGGGCCATGGCCGCGGTGCTCAAGGTGTCGCTGCAAGGCGTCGAGGACATCGTTGCCCGCGCCGCCCAGGCCACGGGGCGCATCCTCCTGGTGGCCAACTACAACACCCCCGGCCAGTACGTGATCTCCGGCCACCGCGAAGCCGTGGACCAGGCCGCCGGGCTGTGCAAGGAAGCCAAGGGCCGGGCCATCCCCCTGGCCGTGAGCGGGGCCTTCCACTCGCCCCTCATGGCCGAGGCCGCCGCCGAACTGGAGAAAGTGCTCGCCAAGGCGGACTGGCGCGCCCCCTCGGCCCCGGTGTTCGCCAACGTCACGGGCCAGGGCGAGTCCGATCCGGCCAAACTCCGGGAGCTCCTGGCCCGCCAGATGACCTCCTCCGTGCGCTGGATCGACACCATGGCCGCCCTCTACGAGGCCGGGGCGCGCACCTTCGTGGAGCTTGGCCCCAAGGGCGTGCTCACCAAGATGGTCAAGCCCTGCCTGGAGGGGCGCGAGGACGCCCAGGCCGTGAACCTGGCCACCCGCGAGGCCCTGGAGGGCTTCACCCTGCCCTAGGGCCGGGTGACCGTACCGTCGGACAACGGACGGGCCCGTGCCTGTCCTGGACTTTTCCGGCCGCGCCCTGCGCGGCCGAACGCATCGTGAAAGGACCGTTATGCGCGCGCTCACCCATCTCAGAGGCCTTCTGGAGGCCATCCTCGCCCGCAAGGGCGCCCAGTGGCCGGACAAGGCCACCATCGAACCGCCCAAGGACAAGCAGTTCGGCGACATGGCCTGCAACGTGGCCATGCTC
>NZ_JBZVFJ010000181.1:0-5642 GCF_058402725.1 Fundidesulfovibrio sp.
TCGGCGGGCAAGTTGCTCCAGGGCCTGCAGGCCCGTCTCGGCCAGGGCCACCCGGTGGCCACGCTTTTCGAGCAGATTCTGCATCACGCGCCGGTTCACGGGCTCGTCCTCCACCAGGAGGACTTCCAGGGACACAGGAGGGGCCGGATTTCCCGGCTGCAACGCGGACTGACCGGGCGCATCGCCCTGGGCGTCTGGCGGCGCGGCCAGCACGGGAATCTCGAAGCGGATGAGCGTTCCCCGCCCGGGCTCGCTCTCCACCGCGACCTCGCCCTCCATGAGCTCCACCAGGCGTTTGACGATGGAGAGCCCCAGGCCCGTGCCGGGGTATTTCTTGTCCAGCGCGCCGTCGATCTGCACGAAGGGCTTGAAGAGGTCGTCCTGGCGGGCTTCGGGGATGCCGATGCCCGTGTCGGCCACGGTGAAGCGCAGGAGCGTGCGCCCCTGGGGTGCGGGGCCGACGCTCTCCACCAGCAGGCGCACGCCTCCCTTTTCGGTGAACTTGAGGGCGTTGCCGATGAGATTGAAGAGCACCTGACGCAGGCGGCTGGCGTCGGCCATCACGAAGCCGGGCACGCCTGGGGCCACGTGGAAGTCCAGGGCGAGGCCCTTGGCCTGGGCCTGCCCCCGGAAGAGCCCGGCCATGAAGCGGCAGGTCTCCTCCAGGTCCACGCGGCTCTCCACCAGGTCGAGCTTGCCCGCCTCCACCTTGGAGAGGTCGAGGATGTCGTTGATGAGGCCCAGCAGGTTCTTGAGCACGGCCTCGCCGGTCTCCACGAATCCGGACTGTTCCTGGTCGAGCGGCGTGGTCTTGAGCAGCTGGAGCACGCCCAGGATGCCGTTCATGGGGGTGCGCAGCTCGTGGCTCATGTTGGCCAGGAAGGCCGACTTGGCGCGGTTGGCCGCGTCGGCCTGCTCCTTGGCGGCCAGGAGTTCCTGTTCGGCGGCGCGCAGGGCGCTCACGTCCATGAGGCATTCGATGGTGCCCCACACCTTGCCGCGTTGGTCGCGGATGGGGGCGGAATAGGCCATGAAGGCGTGCCCCAGGATGCCCTCTTCCATGGGCGTGGAGGGGCGGATGGTGGGCCGGTCGCGGTTTTCTTCGTCGCAGAGGGCGCAGTGGCCGCAGATGGATTCCAGGCCCTGGAACACCTCGTGGCAGCGCCGCCCGAGCACCTCCTCGCGCGTGAGTCCCACTGCCGCGAGCATCTTGTCGCACACGTCCACCACCCGGAAATCGCGATCGATCACATGGATATAGCCCGGGATGGCCTCGAAGATGGCGCGCAGCCTGTGGTGCAGGTGGGCGAGTTCGGAGGTGCGCCGGGCCACGCGCTCCTCCAGGGTGCGGTTCTGGGCCGCGATGATCTCGCCCTTGGCCTTGAGTTCGTCGAAGGAGGAGCGCAGCTGGCCGGCCATGCGCGAGAAGGCTCGGGCCAGGCGGTCGAGTTCGCGCACGCCGGGGGCCTTCACGTCCAGGTTCCAGCGGCCCTGGGAGAGGCCGTCGGCGGCCTGGGCCAGGCGCTCCACGGGCCGGGTGAGCAGGCCCGCCAGCACCACGCCGGCCAGCGCGGCCAGGAAGGCCGCCGCCAGGACCAGGGCCACCGTCTGGCGGGTGTTGGCGTCGATGCGTCCGAGGAAGTCGCTGGCGGGGGCCACGGCGACGATGAGCCAGTCCACGCCCATGGGGTCGGTGAAGGGCGTTGCCTGCAGGAACTGGCTTTGCCCGTCCATGTCGAATTCCAGGGTGGTGTCTTCCACGATGCCTGCCAGCCCCCCGGGCAGGGCCTCCAGGCGGCGGGCGGCGGCGGCCACGCGGGGCCTGGGGGCCTGATCGGCCCTGAGGCGCTCGAAGCCGTCGCCCTTGGGGATCAGGAAGAGCGAGGGGGGCATGGTGCTGGAGGCCAGAAGCTCCCCGCCACGCTCCATCAGGAACACCTCGCCGGAGCTCCCCACCTTGAGGGTGCGCAGGAACTCGTGGATGTTGCCCAGGGCGTAGTCCACCCCGAAGACTCCCAGCAGCCCGCCCTTGCCGTCGTGGACGGGCAGGGATGCGGTGAGGGTAAGGTCCTTGAGCACGAAATGGCGGTAGACCGGGCTCCAGACCGCCTGTCCCGCCTGGACCCCGACCTTGTACCAGGGGCGCGTGCGGGGATCGAAGTTCGGGTAGGCGGCGCGGAACTCCAGGGGATCGCCCAGGGGCGAAGTGGAAAAGTAGGTGGAGGCCTGGCCCGTGTCGCGCCCGGCGTGGATCACCTCCACCTCGCCGGCCTGGTTGCGCCGCGCGCCGTGGAACTCGCCGTCGGGCAGCCCGATGAAGGAGTAGGCGATGCGCGGGTTGGCGGCCACCACCCCGTGGAAGTAGCGGGCGCGCCGCACGGGGTCGGAGAGGTCCAGCACGCCCGCGCGCAGGGCCTGGGCGTTGGCCTCGTTGAGCTTGCGCGGCAGGTCCAGGAAGCCTGTGAGGTGATCCTCCACGCGCTTGAGCACCTCGGCGCGCAGCTGTCCGGCCACGTCGAGCACGGCCGCGCGGCCGTCCCACAGGGAGAAGAATCCCACAAGCCCGCACCCGAGCACGATGAGGGCCACGAAGGGCAGCGTGAGGGCGAACCGCAGCGAAACGGGCCTGGAGGTTGCTCGCGAAGGCGATGGAGCGTGTTCCATGCGACGTCCACGCTTGGGTTGCGAACCCGGCATGTTTCAGGACATCGGGACGAGGCCGGGCGCACACGTGCGTTCCACAGACGGAGTGCGGCGTCCCCTGACACTCTTTGGCCCATCTGCCGGTCTTGTTCAAGCGGAAAAGCCATTTTGCTCGGATTCCGGACAAACCCGCAAAAACCGTCTGGAACCGCAGGCACGAAAATGGTAAGCGCCTGCCTCGGAAACTCATACGTCAAGCACAAGCGAGGGGGCATGAACGGCGAAATCAAGTGCGGCGCGCGCATCCGGAAGCGCAGGACGGCCCAGGGGCTCGGCATCGAAGAACTTTCGGCCCGCACGGGCCTGGACGCGGCCTACCTGGAGGCCCTGGAAAAGGGCGAGGTGACAACGAGCCTCGGCCCCCTGCTCAAGGTGGCCCTGGCCCTGGGCACGCGCCTTGGAACCTTCATCGACGACGAGCTGGGCTCCGACGTGTGCCTTTCCCGCGCCTGCGACTGTTCCTCGCCCGAGCAGGCCCAGCAGGCCGCGCGCGGCAAACGCTCCAGCTTCAGCTTCTACTCCCTGGGCGCCCACAAGACCGACCGCCACATGGAGCCCTTCTACATCGAGATCCGCCCCGACGAGCCCGCTACGGAGCACCCCCTCTCCTCCCACGAGGGCGAGGAGTTCATCGTGGTGGCGCGCGGGCGGCTCCTGGTGGTCCTGGGCCAGGAGCGCCACGAGCTGGAGCCCGGCGACAGCATCTATTTCAACTCCATCGTGCCCCACTACGTGGGCTGCGCCGGCCAGGAACAGACCGACATCCACGCCGTGCTCTACTTCCCGGCATAGGGGCCGCCATGGAAGACTTCACCCTGCGCGAGATCACCCTGGGCCAGCTCCTGGACGAGGCCGTGGCCGCCCACCCCGGCAACAAGGCCGTGGCCTATGTCGACCGCGACCTGCACCTCACCTACCGCCAATTCTCCGACCTGGCCGACTCCCTGGCCAAGGGCCTCATGGCCCTTGGGGTGCAGCGCGGCGAGAAGGTGGCCGTGTGGGCCACCAACGTGCCACACTGGGTGGTGCTGCAGTTCGCCACGGCGCGCATCGGCGCGGTGCTGCTCACGGTGAACACCAACTACAAGAAGAACGAGCTCAAGTACCTGCTGGAGAACTCCGAGGCCGAGAACATCTTCATCATCGACGGCTACCGCGACTCGGACTACCTCCAGATCCTCTACGACCTGGCCCCCGAACTCAAGGGGCAGGAGCGCGGGCGCATCGTCTCCCAGACGTTCCCCCACCTCAAACGCGTGCTCTTCCTTGGCCAGGAGAAGCACCGGGGCATGTACTCCATCCCGGAGATCATCGGCCTGGGCCGCACCGTCTCCGAGGCCGACTACAAGGCCCGCCAGGAGTCGCTCTCGCCCCACGACGTGGTGAACATGCAGTACACCTCGGGCACCACCGGGTTCCCCAAGGGCGTTATGCTCACCCACTACAACCTGGTGAACAACGGCTTCTGGATCGGCGAACGCCAGCGCTTCACCCACCTGGACAAGGTGTGCCTGCCCGTGCCCCTGTTCCACTGCTTCGGCTGCGTGCTGGGCGTGCTGGCCTGCGTGTCGCATGCGTCCACCATGGTGCTCCTGGAGACCTTCGACCCCGTGCAGGTGATGACCTCCATCGAGAGCGAACGCTGCACGGCCCTCTACGGCGTGCCCACCATGTTCATCGCCGTGCTGGAGCACAAGCTCTTCGACAAGTTCGACTACTCGTCGCTGCGCACGGGCATCATGGCCGGGTCGCCCTGCCCCGTGCCCGTGATGCGCAAGGTGATGGATGTCATGAACATGTCCGAGATCACCATCTGCTACGGCCTCACCGAGAACTCCCCGGTGATGACCCAGACCCGCACCGACGACCCCATCGACTACCGCACCGCCTCCGTGGGGGCCTGCCTGCCCGGCATCGAGGTGCGCGTGGTGGACCCCGAGACCAACCGGCCCGTGCCCCCCGGAACCCAGGGCGAGGTGGTCTGCCGGGGCTATTCGGTGATGAAGGGCTACTACAACAACCCCGAGGCCACGGCCAAGGCCATCGACGCCGAGGGATGGCTGCACTCCGGCGACCTGGGCGTCATGGACGCGGGCGGCTACCTTTCCATCACCGGTCGCCTCAAGGACATGATCATCCGGGGCGGCGAGAACATCTACCCCCGCGAGATCGAGGAGTTCCTCTACACCATGCCCGGCGTCCAGGACGTGCAGGTGGTGGGCGTGGCCAGCACGAAGTACGGCGAACAGGTGGGTGCCTTCATCATCCTCAAGGAGGGCGTGGAGATGGCCCCCGAGGACGTGCAGGACTACTGCCGGGGACAGATCGCCTGGCACAAGATCCCCAAGTACATCGCCTTCGTGAAGGGCTACCCCATGACCGCCAGCGGCAAGATCCAGAAGTTCCTGTTGCGCAAGCAGGCCGTGGAGTTGTTCGCCGACGGCGCGCAGGCCGTGCCGTGAGGGGCGCGCTCCATGCGGTCGGAGTTTCCCCGGCGCGCCGCGCGTGCGGGCGCTCCCCGCTGCTGCCGGGCCGCATGGCTGCGGCATGCCTGGCCCTGGCCGGAATCGTCCTGGCGCTTTCGCTCTCGCCCGCGCCCGTGCGGGCCGCCTCCCTGAAGCAGACCCTCCAGGCCGTGGTGGCCCTCTCCCCGGGCTGGGATTCCAGCAAGGCCGAGGTGCGCCTCTTCGAGCGCGCCCCGGGCGGGCGCTGGAAACTGGCGGGGCCGCCCATCCAGGCCGTCACGGGCCGCAACGGCCTGGCCTGGGGCCGGGGCCTCGCCGCGCCAGGCGCGCAAGGCCCCGTCAAACGCGAAGGCGACGGCAGAGCTCCGGCCGGGGTCTTCGCCCTGGGCTTCGCCTTCGGCTACGATCCGCCCTCGGCCCGCCGCATCAAGATGCCCTACTCCCAGATGACCGACGCCCACGAGTGCGTGGACG
>NZ_JBZVFJ010000182.1:0-5620 GCF_058402725.1 Fundidesulfovibrio sp.
CCACCGACGACAAACGTATCGAGCGCATCCGCGAGGAAATCGCCCGGCTGCGCGCGGACCAGACACCCTCCTGAACCACCTCGCAAAAACGTCGGCCCGCCCCTTCCGGGACGGGCCGCAGCCGCGTTGACCGCCCCGGCCTGGCCGGAACGTCGGAGTGCGCCGGGACTAGGGGTTGTAGAGCACGTCGCCGGGAATCACCCGGATTCCCTTCTGGCCCAGCAGTTCGATGGCCTGGTCGGTCTTGTCGAAACGGAAGACGATGATGGCCGTCTTGGAGCTCTGCTGCACGAAGGCGTACATGTACTCCACGTTGACGCCCCCGGCCGAGAGCACTTGCAGGATGGCGTTGAGCCCGCCGGGCCTGTCGTCCACCTCCACGGCCACCACGGAGGTGCGCCCCACCGTGAAACCGTGCTCCTTGAGGGCCTTCTTGGCCTTCTCGTGGTCGGAAACGATGAGGCGCAGGATGCCGAAGTCGGAGGTGTCGGCCAGGGAAAGGGCGCGGATGCTCACGCCGGTCTCGGCCAGGATGCGGGTCACTTCCTCCAGGCGTCCGGCCCGGTTTTCCAGGAAGATGGAAATCTGCTCGACTTTCATGGGCTTCCCCCGGTGTCGCGCGGGCCAGGGACTTGCGGTCCCCCGCCAGCGCGGGCGAATGGTTTGCGCGCCGCGTCCCGGTGACGCGGCGGCGTCGTGCGTTCCGGCTCCGGCCTAGGCCTGCTTGCGCAGGTCGAGGATGCGTTTGGCCTTGCCCTCGGAGCGCTGGATGCTCCGGGGCTCCACGAGCTTCACCTGGGCCGTGACGCCCAGGTAATCCTTGATGTTCTTGACGATCTTGAGTTCCGTGCGCTGGAGGTTCTTGATCTCGTCCGAGAAGAGCTTCTCGTCCACCTCCACCTGCACCTCCAGGGTGTCCAGGTTGCCCTCGCGCTTGACCACCAGCAGGTAGTGGGGGGCCACGCCCTCGGTCTCCAGGAGGATGGACTCGATCTGGCTGGGGAACACGTTCACCCCGCGGATGATGAGCATGTCGTCGGAGCGGCCCATCATGCGGTGCACGCGGGCGAAAGTGCGCCCGCACCGGCAGGGGGTGACGTCGAGCTTGGTGATGTCGCGGGTGCGGTAGCGGATGAGGGGCTGGGCCTCCTTGGTGAGGGTGGTGATCACCAACTCGCCCACCTCGCCCGGAGGGAGCACTTCCAGGGTGTCGGGATCGATGATCTCCACCAGGAAGTGGTCTTCCATGATGTGCAGGCCTTTCTGGGCCACGCAGCACTCGATGCCCACGCCCGGCCCCATGATCTCCGAGAGGCCGTAGATGTCGATGGCGGTGATGCCCATCTTCTCCTCGATGTCGCGGCGCATCTCCTCGGTCCAGGGTTCGGCCCCGAAGATGCCGATGCGCAGGGGCAGGTCCTTGATGCGCACGCCCGCCTCCAGGGCGGCCTCGGTCACGCTCATGCCGGAGAACTCCAGGCGGAAGGCCGCCCGGGTCAGGCGCAGACGGCGGATGTGCGCCCCGATGGTCTCGCCCGTCATGCCCAGGAAGATGCGGTGGAAATGAAAGGGCGAGAAGCCCGCCACCCGGGCCAGCCCCCCCAGGGTGAGCTCCTCGTCCAGGTGCTCCTGGATGTGGGCGAGCACCGCCAGCAGACGACGGCGGTATCCGGCATGGGTCGCGTTCATGGGGTCACCTCCTAGCACGGCCGGTCGGAGCCTGCCTGACATTTTTTGCCCCGCCCGCCGACGCTGCGGAAACGGGAGCGAAAATCATCATCACGCCTTCCCATGGCCCGCATCCGGCGCTATGCGTGGAAGATGGACGACAAACAGATCGCCGACCGGGAAAAGGCCTCGGCCGCCCTCTCCTCCGTGGCGGCCGCCGTGTTGCTCACGGCCATGAAGATCGTGGTGGGGCTCTCCACCAACTCCCTGGGCATCCTCTCCGAGGCAGCCCACTCGGGGCTGGACCTGGTGGCCGCCGCCCTCACCTACTTCGCCGTGCGCTACTCCTCGCTGCCCGCCGACGAGCGCCACCCCTACGGCCACGGCAAGGCCGAGAACCTCTCAGCCCTGGTGGAGACCCTGCTTCTGCTGGTCACATGCGTCTGGATCGTGCGCGAATCGGTGGAACGGCTCTTCTACCACCCCGAGGCAGTGGAGGTGACGTTGTGGAGCTTCGGGGTGATGGCCGTTTCCATCGTCGTCGACATCACGCGGTCCCGGATGCTCTCGCGCATGGCCGCGAAGCACAAGAGCCAGGCCCTGGAGGCCGACGCCCTGCACTTCGCGACGGACGTGTGGTCCTCTGCCGTGGTGCTCCTGGGCCTGGGGCTGGTGTGGCTGGCCGGGCTGCTGCCCGAAGGCTCGGCCTGGAGGCCCCTGCTGGAGCGCGGCGACGCCGTGGCGGCCCTGGGCGTGTGCGTCATCGTGGTGCGCGTGAGCGTGAAGCTCGGGCGCGAGGCCGTGGACGTGCTCCTGGACGGCGGCTCCCAGGCCCTGGTGGAGGACATCCGCGCCGCCGTGCGCGACATCCCCGGGGTGCGCGGCGTGCCCCAGGTGCGCGCCCGGCTCTCGGGGCCTTCGGCTTTCGTGGACCTGACCCTGGACGTGGCCCGCCAGGACAGCTTCGAGGAGGCCCACCGCATCGGGGCCAGGGCCGAGGAGGCGGTGAAGGCGGCCCTGCCCGGGGCCGACGTGGTGGTGCACCTCAAGCCCGCCGCCGCCGAGGAGCAGGGCCTGCACGAGGCCGTGCGCTCGCTCGCCGCGCGCCACGCCGTGGGCGTGCACGGCCTGCGCATCTGGCGCTCCCCCGGGGGGCTCCAGTTGGAGATGCACGTGGAGGTGCCCGACGGGCTTTCCTTGGCCAAGGCGCATGAGATGGTCACGGACTTCGAGAACGCCGTGCGCGCGGCCCTGCCCGGCCCCGCGCGCATCACCAGCCACATCGAGCCCGTGGCCGACGCGGAGCACCACGGCCCGGCCGGACCTGGCGGCGAGGACGCCATCCGCCGCAAGGTGGAGGAACTCATGGCGGGCCTGGACGGCGTCACCGATTGCCACGGCGTGGCCGTGCAGCGCCTGGGCGACAAGTACTCCGTGAGCTTCCACTGCCGCATGGACCCGGCCACCCCCATCGGCCAGGCCCACGACATGACCGCGCGCATGGAGGACATGGTGCGCGCCGCCGTGCAGGACGTGGGCCGCGTGGTGATCCACGTGGAGCCGGAGCCGGGCGCGTTCGTGAAGGGCTATCCGGCGGCCGGGCCGTAGGCCGCGCGCCGCGTCAGTCCGGAGCGGGGCAGGCCTCCCCGGCCGCGCTCTCCCTCCCCTTGCCCACGCCCGCCAAGCTTCCCTCGCGCACGAGCTCCAGGAAGGCGTCGAAGCACTCGGCGTGGAACTGGTCGCCGCGCCCGGCGTTCATGATGGCCAGGGTTTCCTCCAGGGGCAGGCCCCCACGGTAGGGCCGGTCGCTCATGAGGGCCTCGAAGACGTCGGCGATGGAGAGGATGTGCGCCAGGAAGTGGATCTCCCCGCCCGAGAGGCCCCGGGGGTAGCCCTTGCCGTCGGGGCGCTCGTGGTGGCAGTGGATGATCTCCGCAGCCTCGCGCAGGCTGGGGATGGGCGCGAGGATGCGCGCCCCGGCCTGGGGGTGGGTCTTGATGACGGCGAACTCCTCCTCCGTGAGCCGCGCGGGCTTCTGGAGGATGGCGTCGGGGATGCCGATCTTGCCGATGTCGTGGAGCTTGCCCGCGATGAAGAGCTGCCTGATGTCCGCCCTGGGGATGCCCATGCGCGCGGCGATCTTCACGGCAACGCGCGCGGCGGCCACGGAGTGGGTGCGCGTGCAGTTGTCGCGGGCGTCCAGGGCCTGGGCCAGGCTCACGATGCTGCGCACCAGCAGGTTCTTCTCCAGCCTCACCAGCCTGCGTTCGGAAAGCTCCTGGAGCCTGGCCTCCTCCTGGAGCCGGGAGAGCACGATGAACAGCTGCTCCGGCTTGAAGGGCTTGGTGAGGAACGCCGCAGCCCGCAGCTCGCGCATGGCGTTGAAGTTCTCGGCGGTGTCGTGGGTGCTCATGGCCACGAAGGGGATGCGGCTGTAGCGGGCGTGGGCCAGGAGCTTGCGCCGCAGCTTCTTGCCGTCCATCTCGGGCATCTGGAGGTCGCACAGGATCACGTCCACGGGGCGGGATTTGATCACCTCCACGGCCTCGCGACCGTTGTACGCCGTGTGAACATGGTAGCGCGCGGCCGAGAGGGCCGTCTTCAGGTAGTGGACGAGCGAGGGAGAATCGTCGACCACCAGAATGCTCGGAATGGAAGCGAATGACACACGCACCCCCTCGACGAACCGGGATTCGTCGGAGATTCCCGGGAAAGGCTCAACCCAGCTTACGCCAGAATCGCCCCTCATGAAAGGGAATTTCCTCGGATCCCCCTTCAGCGTTCGCGGACCCCACGCAGGGCAGCCGGAGCGTCGGGCGAGGCCCAGCGCGCCGTGACCGCACCCTCCCGGGCCGTCTCGAGAACCCGCATCCCCGCTTCGTCCAAGGCCCGCGACACCTCCGCCGCCGGAAACCCGAAGGCGTTGCCACGGCCGCAGCTGATCAAGGCCCACTTCGCGCCCACCGCCTCGTAGAACCTCGGGGCCAATGCCGACCGGCTGCCGTGGTGCGCCACCACGAGCACCTCGGCCGACAGGTCGCGTCCCGAGGCCGCCAGCCCCTCCAGCACCGCGCCCCCGGCGTCGCCCGGGAGCAGCGCCAGGCCCCTGCCGCGCCAGACCAGGCGCAGCACCAGGGAGGCGTCGTTGCCCGCGAGCGCCGTGTCCGCCGGGGGGCCGAGCACCTCCAACTCCAGCCCGTCCGAGAGCACCGCACGATCCCCCGCACGCCACGCGCGGGGTTCCAGCCCGCTTCGGGCAACCGCGCGCGCGAACTCCGACGTTCCCGGCCAGAAGCCGTTGCCCGCCAGGAAGCCCACGCGGTAGTTGGCCAGCAGATAGGCCGCCCCGGCCGCGTGGTCCTTGTCGGGGTGGGAGAGCGCGATGCCCTCCAACGCCGGGAAGCGCCCCCAGGTGAGCGCGGGCGAGAGCACCGAGCGCCCGGGATCGAACCCCGGAGACGACGTGCCCCCAGCGTCCACCAGCCAGCGCCGTCCGCCCCGGGCCTCCACCACCAGGGCCTGGCCCTGGCCCACGTCGAGCATGGTCAGCGACACGGCGTCGCGGCTCTGCTCCCAGGCGCGCCACAGCCAGGGTCCGCCCAGCAGGCACAGGCAGAGCGCGCACCACGCCGCCGCGCGCCGCAGCCCCATGCGCCGCGCATAGGCCAGCCCGCCCAGCAGGAGCCAGTAGCCCAGCGCCTCCGGGAACCATGGCCGGTACACCGGGTGCACCGCCAGCCAGCCCCGGGCGTCCATGAAGCGCAGGCTCTCGAACAGCAGCGCGCACAACCCCGCCGAGGCGCGCAGCAGGGCATCGCCCGGGGACGGCCACCACGTGGCGCAGAGCGCCCCCAGGTAGGCCAGGGGCTGGGCCGCCCACTCCACCACCGGCGCCCAGAGCAGGTTCAGGTAGAGGTGCGCGCCGGCCTCCCCGAACACCGAAGCCTGGATG
>NZ_JBZVFJ010000183.1:0-5606 GCF_058402725.1 Fundidesulfovibrio sp.
CGCCCGGCTCCTCGAAGAGGCCGACAAGGCCCGCCGCGAGCTGCGCGTCCAGGAACTGCTGGACGAGATCCCCGGAGCCATCGCGGATTCGATCACCGGGGTGGAGCGCGTGGCCGTCATCGTGGGGGCCATGCGCACCTTCTCGCACCCCGGCCAGGCCGAAAAGCGCCTGGTGGACGTGAACAGGGCCGTGGAAGCCACCCTGGTCATCGCGCGCAACGAATGGAAGTACGACGCCGACGTGGAAACCGACCTCGACCCGGCGCTGCCCCTGCTCCCCTGCTCCCCGGGCGATTTCAACCAGGCCCTGCTCAACGTGGTGGTCAACGCGGCCCACGCCGTGAGCGAGCGCTTCCACGGCACGGGGACCAAGGGCGGCATCCGCATTTCCACCGCGCGCGACGGCGACTGGGCGGAGATCACCGTGCGCGACACGGGCGTGGGCATCCCCAGGGAGAACCTGGAGCGCATCTTCGATCCCTTCTTCACCACCAAGGAGGTGGGCAAGGGCACGGGACAGGGGCTGGCCATCGTGCACTCGGTGGTGAGCCGCCACGGCGGGACCATCCTGCTGGATTCCACACCCGGGGAAGGCACGCGCTTCACCCTGCGCTTCCCACTGGAAAGGGAAGGCGCGCCCGCATGAAGAAGCGCATCCTCTTCGCCGACGACGACCCCCAGCTCCTGGCCGCCACGCGCCGCATGCTCTGGCACACGCGCGACCGCTGGGATCTCTCCTTCGCCCGCACCGCCGCCCAGGCCCTGGACATCCTGCGCGACGCCCCCCACGACGTGGCCGTCTGCGACCTGCGCCTGCCCGACACGGGGGGACGCCGCCTGCTCAAGGAGGTCCGCAGGCTCTACCCCTGGATGCTGCGCATCGTGCTCACCGGCGACACGGACCAGGGGCGCATCCTCCAGAGCGTTGCCGTGGCCCACCAGTTCCTGGCCAAGCCCGTGTCCGCGCGGCAGCTGGAGTCCGTGATCGCCAGGGGCTGCACCCTGCGCGACGCCATCCTCTCCGAGGAGGTCAAGGCCCGCATCGGGCGCATCGACGCCCTGCCCGCCATGCCCGAGACCTTCACCCGGCTCGTGGAGGCGGTGGAGGACGAGCGCGTTCCCGTGGAGGCCGTGGCCCGCATCGTGGCCGCCGACGTGGGGCTCTCCGCCGACGTGCTCCGGCTGGTCAACTCGGCCTTCTTCGGCCGGTCCGTACGCGTGCGCGACGTGACCCAGGCGGTCACGTTCCTGGGCCTGGCCGCCATCCGATCGCTGGCCATGGGCGTGGCGCTCATCAAGGCCTTCGACAAGGCCACCGCGCCGGGCATGGACTTCTCCCTGCTCTGGGAGCACAGCCAGCGAACGGCGGCCATGGCCCGGCGCATCGCCCGGATGGAGGGGCTCCCGGCGGAGCGCCAGGAGGAGAGCTTCCTTGCGGGACTGCTGCACGACGTGGGCAAATACGTGCTCGCCCTGCGCGACACGCAGGCCTTCCGCGCCCTGGTGGACGAGGCCCGCGCCTCGGGGGGCCCCCTGGCCGAAGCCGAGGCGCGGCGCGGCGGCGCGGGGCACGCGGCGGCCGGGGCCTATCTCCTCGGGCTCTGGGGCCTTCCCGACGCGGTGCTGGAGGCAGTGGCCTTCCACCACGCCCCGGGCGCTCCGGGGCTTTCCGGCATGTCCCCGGTGATCGCCGTGCACGCGGCCAACTCCCTGGAACACGAAATCGTGCGCATCCATACGGGCTACGCCCCACACCCCCTGGACACGGAGCACCTGCGCTCCCTGGGCCTGGAAGATCGCGTGGAGGACTGGCGGCAGGAGTGCCTGGCGATGCGCCAAGACGGAGAAGCCCCATGACCGTGCTCTTCGTGGACGACGACGAACGGGTGCTGGCCATGTTCGCCCGCACCCTGGCGAGCCGCTTCCAGGTGGAGACGCGCTCCGACCCCGCCGAGGCCCTGGAGCTGGTGCGCAAGGGCGGCGTGGCCGTGGCCGTGGCCGACCTGCGCATGCCCGGCATGGACGGGATGGAGTTCCTCGCCCGGGCGGGAGAACTGAGCCCCAACACGGTGAAGATCGTGCTCACGGGACACGCGGACCTGGAGTCGGCCATGGCGGGGGTCAACGAGGGGCGGCTCTTCCGCTTCCTCACCAAGCCGTGCGACACCCAGACCCTCGTGCGCGCCCTGGAGGCGGCCCTGGAGCAGCACCGGCTGGTCACTGCCGAGAAGGAGCTCCTGCGGGGCACGCTGCACGGCTGCATCAAGGTGCTCACGGAAATCCTGGGCCAGACCAACCCCGAAGCCTTCGGCCGGGCCGAGCGCATCAAGCGCCTTGCCCGGGCCATGGCCCCGCGGCTGCGCCTGAAGGACCCCTGGAAGGTGGAGCTGGCGGCCATGCTCTCGCAGATCGGGTGCATCTTCATCCCCGAGGAGATCGTGCAGCGCGGCAGTTGCGACGGATCGCTCTCGCCGGAAGAGCTGCAGATCTACCACATGCACCCCACGGTGGGATCTCAGCTGCTCTCGAGCATCCCCCGCCTGGAGGACGTGCGCGAGATGATCCGCCACCAGGAGGACTCCCTTGCGGACAACCCCGCCCAGCCGCGCGGGGCGAGGCTGCTCAAGATCTGCCTGGATTTCGACGCGCTGGAAAGCTGCCTGGGCTCCAAGGTGGACGCCGTGGGCCGCCTGAAGCAGACCCCGGAGCGCTACGATCCGGCCATCCTGGAGGCCTTCGAGCGCTACGTGCTGGCCGACACCGGGGTGGTGCCCCGCGACATCCGCCTCACGGAGCTGCGTGAAGGCATGATCCTGGGCGAGGACCTGATGAGCGACGCCGGGGCCATGCTCCTGGCCAAGGGCCTGGAGGTGAACCCCTACAGCCTCATGCGCCTGCGCAACCTGGCCAAGGCCCAGAAGGTGCGCGAGCCCTTTCGCGTGCTGGTGCCCATGGAGGGAGCGCCCGTCAGGCAGGAAGACGCCACCGGGGGCCAGGCTGGGGGGGGGGGCCGCTCCTAGCGCCGCGACCAGGGAAAACTTGGCGTAGTTTTCCGAATGAAAATGAATGGTCTTGGCTGCTTGTCTTGACAATCCGCATGGACGGATTGTGAGGAAGCACCCTGAGCGGCCTCTCCGGGACAAGGCGGGCGACGGCCCTGGCCGCCGGGCCGGAGCGGGCGCGAGGGCCGGGCGGCCCTGCTTCAGCGCGCCAGGGCCGCGGCCACGGCGGGGGCCAGGGCGCGGGCCAGTTTCTCGCGCCCGGAGAGGGAGAGGTGCTCGCAGGCCTGGTCGCGGTCCACGAAATCCTGCGAGCCGAGCAGCCCGGTGAGATCCAGGAACTGCCCGCCCGCGCCGCGCACCACGCGCTCCAGGGCCTCCATGTCCCGGCCCAGCAGGGCCTTGAAGCCCGGCCCCAGGAGGCGCTGGGCCTCGTCTGCGTCCACGGGCGTGGCGTAGGCCAGCACGGGAATTCCGGCCCGGACGAAGGCCCGCACGGCCTGGGCGGTCTGCACCGCCATGGGGTGCTCCTCCTCCACGGGAACGCACATGTAATTTTCCAAAAATCGGGCGCGCACGCCCCGCTCGTAGGCGTCCAGGCCCCGGGGCTCGGGGCCGAAGGCGGCGTGGTCCCGGGCGTTGTCGTGGAACCAGGACTGGGCCACGGCCTCGGGTACGGGGGGCTCGCCCTGGGCGGCCAGGAACTCCTCCAACCTCTGGCCCGCAAGGCGCGAGGGCAGCCGGGAGAGCCACAGGGCGGCGTCCGGAGAGCGGCCGAGGGCGGGCAGGAAGCCCGCCACGCGGGCGTAGAGGTAGTCCGGGCCGAAGAACCAGTCGCTGGAAAAGCTGCGCGGGTTCAGGGAGATGAGCGCCAGGCGGGGCTTGCGCGCGGCGCGCGCCAGCAACTCGCCGTAGCGGCCGTAGACCAGGGGAGTGTAGCCCGCGCCCGAGAGCCCGCGCACGGCCGGAGCGCGCACGGGAGCGCCCCGGGCCGCCCCGGCCTCGCCCTGGCGGGCCAGTTCGCGCGCCAGGAGTTCGTCCAGGGAGGTGCGGGCCTCGTGGGCGGAATGGCCGCCCATCACCGAGTCGTTGAGATAGAGCACGTCCGGGGCCTGCCTGGTCAGCTCGGCCAGGAGGTCGCGGGCCATGGCCTGATGGTAGGCGTCCTGAGCCAGGGGCGAGGCAGGGTCAGTCGGCGCGGTGAGGCCGCGGGACACCAGGGCGCGGCAATCGGCGCGGAAGACGCGCCAGTCGAGCCAGAGTGCGGCGGCCAGGGCCGTCAGGCAGGCGGCCAGGGCCAGGGCGCGCACTCGCCTGCGCTGCGGGGCGGCCTGGGGCTTCACGTCTTGGTGCCCAGGGCCGCTTTCAGAGGGCTGCGTCCAGGACCATGTTGTCGCGGTGCACGGCCTCGGGATAGGGTGCCTGGCCCAGCACCTGGGCGATGTGCCCGGACTTGAGGCCCATGATCTTCTTGAGGTCCCCCGCGTCGTAGTTGGCCAGGCCCACGCCCACGGTCTGGCCCTGGAAATCGAGAATGCGCACCACGGCGCCCTTCTCGAAGTCGCCCTCCACGCGCACGATGCCCGCGGGCAGCAGACTCTTGCCGGACTGGCGCAGGGCCTGGGCCGCGCCCTGGTCCACCCAGAGGCCGCCCCGGGGGTCGGCGGTGTAGGCCAGCCAGTACTTGCGGCGCGAGATGGGGCGTCCTTCGGCGGCCACCCAGGTGCCCAGGTCTTCCCCGGCGAAGGCGCGGGAGAGGCGGTCCGGCTCGCGCCCGGCCACGATGAGCGTGGGCACGCCCAGCTGGGCCGCGCGGCGGGCCGAGAGGAGCTTGGAATGCATGCCGCCCGTGCCCGAGGCGGTCTTGCCCCTGCACATGGCCTCCAGGTCCAGGGAGGCGATGTCTTCGATGCAGGGGCGGTGGGCGGCCTTGGGGTTCTCGGCGGGGTTCTCGGTGAACACGCCCTTGGCGGAGGTGAGGTTCACGAAGAGGTCGGCGCCCACCACGCCCACCAGGAGCGAGGCCAGGCAGTCGTTGTCGCCGTAGACGAGTTCCTGCACGGCCACGGTGTCGTTCTCGTTGACCACGGGCAGGCTGCGCCAGGAGAGGAGCGTGCGCAGGGTGTTGCGCACGTTGAGGTAGCGCTCGCGTCCTTCCAGGTCGTCACGGGTGAGCAGAAGCTGCGCGGTGACGATGCCCATCTCGCCGAAGGCCTCGTCGTAGGCGTGCATGAGCCTGCTCTGTCCGATGGCCGAGGCGGCCTGGCGGTCGGGGAGCCCGGCCAGCTCCTGCTGGCGGATCACGGCGCGCCCGGCGGCCACCGCGCCGCTGGAGACCAGGAGCACCTCCCGGCCCGCGCGGTGGAGGGCGGCGATGTCCTTGGCCAGGCTTTTGACCACGGCCAAGTCCACTCCGTTGCCCGAGGTGAGCACGGCGCTGCCGGCCTTGACGACGATGCGCCTGGCCTTGGCCAGGCATTCGGTTTTCTGTGTTTTCCAGTCTTCCATGGGTGTTTGTTTGCGTCAGGAGCCCAGATCGTGCTCATCGACACCCCCGGCGACTCCCTGGTCACCGACCCGGCGGAACTCCTGGTCTACGGCGCGGAC
>NZ_JBZVFJ010000184.1:0-5606 GCF_058402725.1 Fundidesulfovibrio sp.
CGGCATCCGGGGCCTGACCATGAGCTACCTGATGGACAACGGCCAGATGGACAACGCGCCCAAACTGGCGCTGGACGCCTACAAGCCAGCGGTGTAGCGGGGCCGCGACCCGTGGGGCGACATGCCTTGGTCGCCCGGTGATCACGAAGTGGTTCTGTTTGCTTCGCAGACCGGCGACGGAGGCGAGTCCGGCGCGCAGCAGGAGGCCAAGGCCCCGGACGGGGGAGGTGGCGGGATGACTTCATTTGAAAAGGAGTCCAGGGCAGCGGTCGCCAGCGGTATTCCTGAACACCAGCAGACCCAGGCGGAGAAAGAGATGCGCGAGGCGGCCAACAATCCGCAGCAGGGCGTCCGCCAATTTGAAGGAGCGCCCGGGGATGGAGTTCATGTTCTCGGCGGGACCTGGAGGGAGGAAAAGAAGCCCGTGCCGGATTGGGCGGCATCAGTGGCAGGGAGGGGTGCTGGAACTGTCGTTGGGGCCGCGCTAAGGCCCAAGGACAACGATGGTTCGGATCCAATAAACAACCCGCTAAGCCGCGGCGCACGAGAAGCGGTCGCCGCTGGAGTTGGTGTGGCGACTAAGACGATTGTTGAAGATTGGGCTAAGGATCATGTGAAATATCCTTCCGTCTCTTACACCCCGGACCCGTTGACGCCCAAACAGCAAGCGCAGTACCGCCGCAATGAGGCGCAGAGACGGCATATCCTGGAGACGACGGGGCGGGATGGGGTTTACGATCCGACGTACGGCCCTGGGCAACGCCGCCCAGAGTAGTTGCGCGAAAGTCGACAGAAGCTATAGCAAGCAGGGCGCGATAGAGCGCCCTGCTTCATCTGTTTGAAATGCCTGAGCAGTGCTCGATGTATGGAGCAATCATGGCGTAGTAGGCGATGACGTATGCAATTGCATGGGCAACGGTAGATTGTATTAAATTGATAGCTAGTTTCATGGCGCGGTACACCAGTTAAATGTTCTGGCCATGTCATAGTATGCACATATACAAATATATGTGTACAGTGTGGTCCGTTCCACAATGTACTCGGCAGCGTCACCGTTTTTGTAGAGTAATGACATGTTTACCTTAAAAACTGATTGATCAGGCGAACTGTTAAGATGCTCAGGGGGATTGCCAAAAGCACAGGTGCAATGGATATAAGAATTCGTTTCCATCTGGGCATAGAGACCTCATGGGCGTGCATTGCGAATAGTTGGTGTGGTTGATTCGTGGCGTGAGCGCGCAGCGCGCCACATAGGTATGTGCCGGAATAAAAACGCATGCCGTGCATTGTTTGGTGATTCTGGTTCCGAGTGCTGTTCAGGTTTTTGGCCAGCCATGAATGAATAGAAAGAATCCGCGATCATCTGGCGGTGTCGATAGCGGACAAAAAAGATATGTAGTGCTGCCAATTACCGGCAACGGTCCACGACGTCGGCTGCCGGTTGGGCTGGTCGTTGGGCGTATGGAGTGCAGGCTGATTCATCTGGCATACCGCGCTTCACTGAGGTTGATTTTTCTACTCCTCGTCTATCGGCGACATGATTGTCAAGGCGTCTTGATCGATATTTCGGCGACTCCCAACGCGCCCAAACTGGCGCTGGACGCCTACAAGCCAGCGGTGCAGCGGGGCCGCGACCCGTGGGGCGACATGCCTTGGTCGCCCGGTGACCACGAAGTGGTTCTGTTTGCTTCGCAGACCGGCGGCGGAGGCGGAGGCGAGTCCGGCGCGCAGCCGGAGGCCAAGGCCCCGGACGGGGGAGGCGACGAGGTGCGGGGGACGGTTGATCGGCCGACGAAGCCTGTCATAGGCAGCACGATGCGACGATCGTTCAGCCGCAACCTCTGGGGGGCATCATCAGCGTCTGTCCGGCCCTTTTCCCCACGGCGTCGCATGGCGTCGCGCGGCTTCCACGCCAACCACGGCGGCGAGCAGCAGCGGCGCGGCGAGGATGGCCTGGTCGGGCCAGAAGAGGCCCAGGTCCCAGCTGCGCCAGGAGAACGGGTACAGCCAGAATTGCGAGGGGCCGCCAACGGTCTTCTGGAGCATGTCCAGGGCCTGGTGGAGCAGCGAGCCCATGGCCGCCCAGGCGAAGGCCTGCTTGCGCAGCCCCTGCGGCAGGAGCAGGCAGAGGGCGTAGCAGGCCAGGAGGCAGGGGATGGGCTCGTGGAGCAGTTGGACGGCCCGGCTGGCGGTGAACATCCCCGGCACGCGGGCCAGGAGATCCGGGAGACAGTTGCCGAGGAGCCAGCAGGCGGCGGGAAACTCCGGGAGGTCCCGGCGGGCGAGGCGTTCGCCGCCGCGCCGGGCGAGTTGCGCCGCGCAGAGGTGCGTGATGAGGTCCGGCATGAGGCCTCAGGGTCTGGCGCGCAGCGCGCGGAGCAGGGCGCGGAGGAAAAGGCCGCAGGCGGCGAGGGCGGCGGCCAGCGAGCCCCAGACCTTGAAGGCGCGGTCCAGGTGAAAATGGGTCAGGGTGGGGGCGAGCAGGTTCGGCGGACGGAAGACGGCCGCCATGTCCACCAGGTCCCCGGCCCTGGCCTCGGGCCAGAGACCCCGCACGAGCACGAGGCCTTTGCGGGTGGCGAAGCGAAAGCCCTCGGGGCCTGTGTCGAGGACGACCGCATGGTTGATGTGCAGGCGCGCGCCGTCGCAGGCGTTGGGTTGTTCGAGACAGTGGGCCAGGGAGCGCTCGCCCGGCGGGCCATCCGCCCCGGCCAGGACGATGGCCGCGAGAAGCAGCGCGGCAAGCGCGCATTTGAGCCAGCGGCGGTTGTCGGAGAACATGGCGTGGACGCTCCCGGACCGGGCGGACGAAAAAAACGTCCGCAGCTGAAACGGACTTATTTTTCGTCCGCTCCGTTCAGTTTGAGGATTTTACGCAGCGTGTCCTTGGAGATGCCCAGCTCGCGGCAGGCCGCGTTGCGATTGCCCAGATTGCGCTTCACGGCCTTGACGGCGGCGTGGTAGCGCACCTCGTCCATGGTCATGGGGCCGTCGCTGGTGGCGGGCCGGATGGCCGGGCGCAAGGTGCGCGGCAGGTGGTCCACCTGGATGAGCCCCCCCGGGCAGAGGATGCAGGCGTACTCCAGGATGTTCTCCAGTTCGCGGATGTTGCCCGGATAGCCGTAGCGGTTGAGCAGCCGCATGGCCTCGGGGGCGACGCCCCGGATGTCCTTGCCCTGTGCGCGGCGGCGGTGGCGCAGGGCGTGGTCCACGAGCAGGGGCACGTCCTGGGAGCGCTCGCGCAGGGGCGGCAGGGTGAATTGCACCACGTTGAGGCGGTAGTAGAGGTCGCCCCGGAAGGAGCCTTCGTCCACCATGCGGGCCAGGTCGCGGTTGGTGGAAGCCACCACGCGCACGTCGGCGGTCGCGCTCTCCACGCCGCCCAGGGGCTCGTAGACGCGCTCCTGGAGCACGCGCAGGATCTTGGACTGGAGGGCCAGGGGCAGGTCGCCGATCTCGTCGAGAAGAAGCGTGCCCCCCTCGGCCAGCTGGAAGCGGCCGGGCTTGTCGCGCCGGGCGTCGGTGAAGGCCCCGGCCTTGTAGCCGAACAGCTCGGATTCCATCAGGTTTTCAGGCAGCGCCCCGCAATTGACGGCCACGAATGGCCCTTTGGCGCGTCCCGAAAGGCGGTGGATGGCCCGGGCGAAAAGCTCCTTGCCGGTGCCGGATTCGCCCAGCAACAGCACGGTGGCCTCGCTCTGGGCCACCTGTGGCAGGATGCGCACCAGTTCGGTGAGGCTGCGGTCCTTGGTGCAGAAGTCTTCCGGGGAGCCCCAGCAGACGTGGCGGGCGTCGTCGAAGCCGCCGGTGAGGTCGCGCAGGGTCTCCACGCCGCCGATGATGCGCCCCTTGTTGTCCTTGAGGGGCGCGGCGGAAACGCTCACGGCGGCGGTTGTGCCGTCGCCGCGCAGGATGTGCATGATGCGGTGGGCGATCTTGCGGTCGTCCGTCATGCAGGCGCGCAGCACGCAGACGTCCTTGCAGTCCTTGGTCTGGAACACGTCCCAGCACTTGGCCCCCAGGGCCCGGGCCATGGGGATGCCCGTGAGCGCCTCGGCCGACTTGTTGAAGTAGGTGATGGCCCAGTCGGTGTCCACGGTGAAGACCCCGTCCGCCACGCTGTCCATGATGAACGAGCACATGGACGTGCAGGGGAACGGCGTTCCCAGCTGTTTCATTCGCCCCTCCGCGAGCCTTGATTCCACCACGCTGCCCGGTTCCGTGGTAGCCCCGGGCGATGCGGGGGTCAATGCAGGGGACGAGGAATTCGTCCGTATGGTGCAGGGCGATTTGGTGCGACAAGTCTAACCATATGAAACTATGTGCTAAACGCAGTTGGCATCATTTGTGAAAAAAGGAGCGCAAACGGGGCGTGGGCGCGCCCCGACAACCTGGGTGGCTGGGCAGCCCCCGATACAAGGTGAGGAGGACAGTCATGGAACTTACGCTGACCATCACCGGTCGCCGTTGCGACCTGGCTCTGCATCCCGTTTCGTCCAAGACCGTTGAACGCATCCAGACTCTTGGCCGCAAGTTCTACACCAAGAAGTACATCCACTGGTGGCGCAACGGCAACACGAGCACCTGCGGCATGAAATTCGACGACGACTGCGCGGTGAAGGTGCAGCTGGACCACCGCGAAGTTCCCTTCAACGCGGCCGGCATCGGGCGCGACGCCGTGCTCCTGCGCCGCCGCCACTACCTGGAGAGCAAGGCGCGCTACCTGGCCCTCCTGGGCTACGACGACGAATACTGCCACATGGTCTGGAAGTGGACCAACGTGGCCGGGTTCGACCCCACCCGCTTCAGCTTCTTCGTGCACCGCTGGGACCGCATCCTGGGAGAACAGGACTTCCTGATCCTCGACGACGTGCGCTACGACGGCGCGTTCGCCGACGTGCAGGACTGGGGCGGCAGCTGCGGCTTCTCCCTGGTTGACCCCCGCGTCATCGACCTGGACGAACTGCGCAAGGAACTGGGCATCGAGCAGGAAAAGCCCGCCCCCAAGCTGGTGGCCACAGAGGCCCCCCGCGTCGAAGCCAAGGCCGCCGCACCCGCAGGTCCCGCTCCCCTCGAGAGCGCCTCCTGCGACCCCACCGCGCGGCCCCTCGCGATCCCCGTGGAAGCCCCGAACGCCGTGGGCGTGCACGGCTGCACCACCTGCAAGAACTCCACGCGCGTGGAACTGCGCATCGAGGACGACGTGGTGGCCGCCGCCGGAGGCGAAGCCTCGGGCTGCGAATACGGCAAGGAATGCTTCGAGGCCCTCACCCGGCTCGTCACCGGCAAGCCGGTCTGGGAATGCTGGGGCCTCTCCAACGAAGACCTGCGCCCCCTGCTGCCGCGCGTGCTCCCCAAGCTCGACTGCGACACCTTCACCGTAGGCGCCCTCAAGATCGCCCTGCGCGCCTGGGAAAAGCGCCAGGCCGCCTAGCAGGCTCCTCCCGGAGCGGGGACGCCGCGCCCCGCGCCGACCTGCCCGGCCGATGACAAGGCCGGGCTCCTCTCGACCGGCCGCCCCGCACCTGCTGCGGGGCGGCCGCGCCGTTGTCGCGCCGCCCCAGTCCCTTCCGGCCCCGCGCGTGCCTCGCTGCGACGCCCGGTGC
>NZ_JBZVFJ010000185.1:0-5589 GCF_058402725.1 Fundidesulfovibrio sp.
GCCTTCGAGAAACAGTTCCCCGCCCAGTGGCTGACCTACCAGCGCAACAACCGCGACGACCTCCAGCAGATGACCGACTTCGGCGGCCCCGTGCCCTGGGACAAGAACGACAACGTCAACCCGCCCCCGAAGGGCAACCCAAAGGCCGCGCAGCCCTACCTGAAGAACCTCTGGCTGGGCTATCCCTTCAGCTTCGAGTACAAGAAGGCCCGGGGCCACACCTACGCCATCGAGGACATCCTCAACACCGACCGCACCAACCGCTATTCCGACAAGGCCGGCCTGCCCGCCACCTGCTGGAACTGCAAGACCACCAAGATGTCCACCTGGCACCGCGAATACGGCGACAAGGTGTGGTCCATGGAGTTCCACGACTTCCGCACCAAGCAGGACGCCAAGGACAACACCATCGGCTGCTCCTACTGCCACGACCCCGCCGACATGAAACTGCGCATCGACTCCGTGCCCCTCAAGGAAGCCCTCCAGAAGGTCGGCTACGACCTGGCCAAGGCCTCGCGCAACGACATGCGCTCCCTGGTCTGCGCACAGTGCCACGTGGAGTACTACTTCCAGGCCGCCAAGCACGGCCCCGCCGCCAAGCCCGTGTTCCCCTGGACCACCGGCGCCACCCCCGACAAGCCCTTCGGCGGCGTGGACCCCGAAAACATCTACCAGTACTACAAGGACCACGGCGTCGTGGAGATGAAGACCATGGAAGGCTGGTTCGCCGACTGGGTCCACCCCGTCTCCAAGACCCCCATGCTCAAGGCCCAGCACCCCGAGTTCGAGCACTTCATCAACGGCCCCCACGGCGCCGCCGGCGTGGCCTGCGCCGACTGCCACATGGCCTACACCCGCTCCGTGGACCCCGACAAGAAGAAGACCTCCAACCACCAGTGGACCTCGCCGCTTCTGAACATCGAGGGCACCTGCAAGCAGTGCCACCAGGACAAGACCCCCGAATACCTCAAGGAGCGCGTGCTCTTCACCCAGCGCAAGGTCTACGACCAGCTCCTCAAGGCCCAGGACCTCTCCGTGCGCGCCCACGAGGCCGTGCGCCTGGCCGACGCCTGGAAGGGCGAAAAGAACCCCGACTACGACGCCCTCATGCTCCAGGCGCGCGAGAACGTGCGCCACGGCCAGTGGATGTGGGACTACGTCTCCGCCGAGAACTCCGTAGGCTTCCACAACCCCGTGAAGACCATGGACACCCTGGCCCGCTCCCAGGAGTACAGCGCCCGCGCCGCCCTGCTGGCCATGCAGGCCACCAACTACGGCATCGGCAAGAACCTGGAAGGCGACATCCGCAAGCTCGTGCCCCCCATCCTGGAGTGGAGCCGCGAGATGCAGATGGACCCCGAGAACCTCAAGAAGTACGTCTGGACCACCTACCTCACCCCGCTGCCCAAGTCCGGCAAGGTGTGGGACGGCAACAAGAAGCTGACCCAGTAGGGACTGCGGCCTGAACGCCAGACGGCCCCCCGTGCTCTGCGCGGGGGGCCGTCCTCTTTGGCGCGACCGCAACGGCGCCCCGGGAGAAACCCGGGAACAGGTCGCGGCGAGGCCACGCCTGGACACCCGGACGGCTTCCTGCCATGGTCCCTGGCCGCAAGGCCGGGCATCTTCGGTACGGGATCGTCCGGATTCGGGGCCGCCCGGATGCGGGGCGGCCTGGCTTGGAACTCATCGCTTCGGGATCGGCCCGGACCGGGACCGCACGGCAGGGGCTCCCAGGGACCGGGCCGCCGCGATCGCAGGCCCCACCGCCCGGAGCGCGCTTTGCGCCCGCACCGGGCGTACGGCAGACGCAAGCGCCCCCAGGCGCCTGATCCGGCAGGGCCATGAAAAACCGGCGCGACGGCCGGGTGCGAAAAGTCGGGGGGAAGTCTCCGGCCGGTCCCGGAGGGGACGGCCGGGATCGGCTCGGCTAGGGCAGCAGGCGGAAGAAACGCTCGTAGGCCCGGCACATCTTGTGCGCCACGGGGGCGGAGACGCCGAAGTCCTTCAGGCGGCAATACACGTGCAACGGGTTGAAGACGTGCTGGAAAGCGTTTCTGATGCGGGTCACGTTCAGACCTCCGAAAAAACTGCATCGGAATGGACGCGAAACGGTCGCCAATCTGCCATGAGGCGGACGCGGAATCTCTAGCAGGCATGCCCCGGAATGGCAAGTGAAGGAAAGCACATGACCCCCGCCCAGCGCCCCCTGGCAGCCACCAGTTGGCTGGCCCCCACCACGCTGCGCCGCAACCTGGAGCGCATCGCGGCCTGGGACCTGCCCATCCGCCAGGCCGCCCTGCTCTTCTACCAGCACGCCCCCAGCCTGGCCTACGACCCCTCGGAGTTCCATGTGCAGGGCCTGGAAACCCATGTCCACCTGCCCACGGACCTGCCCTGGGAGCTAGGCCCAGGCCCCTGCTGGGATCTCTGCGCGCGTCTCATGGATCTGGCCGCGCCCCTGGCCCCCTGGGCCGGGGTGCTCCACCCGCCGGGCGATCCGTCGATCCTGGAGGGTTTCGCCGCCCGCTGGCGCAAGGCCTCCCCGGGTTGGCGGCTTCTGGTGGAGAACATCCCCACCGACGGCCTGGAAGCGCACTGGCCCGTCATCGAGGCCCTGGATCTCCCCCTGTGCCTGGACAACGGGCACCTCATGGCCTTCGGACAGCACCACCTGCTCCAGCGCCCTGGCCTGGCCCGCCGCGTGGAGCTGCTGCACTGCTACGCCCCCGGTCCGGAGACTGGGCGTCACCGCCACCTGGGCCTGCACCTGATCACCCCGGAGCAGCGCATCCTTCTGGGGGAAATCCTGGACCTGCTTGATCCCAACACGACGATTCTCTTCGAGGTTTTCACCGAGGAGGACTTGCGTGCGAGCCTCGAAACGTTCTACGCTCTGGATGCGGAGCGGAGGCCGCGCGGATGATCCTCTTGGTGCTGGGCGGCGAGAAATCGGGCAAATCCGGCCTGGCCTACGAAAGGTTCCGGCTGGCCCCCGGCCCCGGGACCGTGCTGGCCATGGGCCTGGCCCGGGACGAGGCCTTCCGCCGCCAGATCCTGGCCCACCGCCTGGAGCGCGACCCGGCCTTCCCCGTGGCCGAGCCCGGAGCGGAGCTGCCCGCCGCCCTGGAGGCCCAGCGCGGGAGCGGACGCAAGGTCCTGGTGGACAGCCTGGACTTCTGGCTCTTCACCTGCATGGAGCAAGGGCGCATCCGCACGGGGGAACTCCTCGAAGCCCTGGAGGGCTACCACGCCCCCGACGCCCCGCTCTGCACGCTCGTGAGTTGCGAGGTGGGCCTGGGGCCCATCGCGCCCTCCTCCCTGGCCAGGCGTTTCGCCAGGGAACAGGGCGCGCTCAACCAGGCCCTTGCGGCCCTGGCCCAGGAAGCCCTTCTGGTGGTTGCCGGATTGCCCCTGCGCCTCAAGTAGCGAGGAGAACATGGCCTTTTTCCGGGTGCTCGGCGAAAAGCTCGCCGCCCTCACGAGCCTCATCCATCCCGGCGAACGCTGGCTGATCCTCATCAGCGCGGACCCCGACGCCCTGGGCTGCTCCATGGCCCTGCGCAAGATCATCGCGCGCCACGGCGGCCAGGCAGACATCGGCCACACCAACGAGATCTCCCGGCCGGACAACCTGGCCATGGTGCGCACCCTGCGCATCCCCCTGATCCGCCTCCAGCCCGACACCCCCGCCCGCTACCAGCGCTTCGCCATGGTGGACTCCCAGCCCCACCACAGCACCGACTTCCCCCCCGTGGAGCTGGACATCCTCCTGGACCACCACCCCGTGGACCCCGCGCGCCCGCCCCGCGCCCGCTACGTGGAAATCCCCGTCGGCTACGGGGCCTGCTCCAGCCTGCTCACCGAATACCTCTACAACCTGGGCGTGAAACCCGGCAAACTCCTGGCCACCGCCCTGCTCTACGGCATCAAGACGGACACCGGCTCCTTCGAACGCGCCTTCTCCGACGTGGACGTGAAAGCCTTCAGCTGGCTCTCCAAGTTCTCCGACAAGCTCCTCCTGCGCCGCATCATCCACGCCGAGTTCCACCGCAGCTGGCTGGCCTACTTCTCGCGGGCCTTCGAGCGCATGCGCCCCGTGGGCAGGGACGGGCTCCACGCCTACGTGGGCCCCGTGGAAAACCCCGACGTGCTCGTGGTGCTGGCCGACTTCTTCCTGCGCGTGCACGGCCTCTCCTGGATCGCCATCGCCGGGGCCTACGCCTCGCGCCTGGTGGTGGTGATGCGCTCCGACGGCCTGCGACGCGACATCGGGGCCAAGGCCCGGACCTGGTTCGGAGACTACGGCTGCGCAGGCGGACACATGATGGCCGCCCGCGCGAAATCGAACTGGACCGCCTGGCCGGGTTCGACCCCGAAGCCTTCCTCTGGAGCCGACTCACCGGACGCCCCCTGGAACCGGACCTCCCGCCCGCCGAAGGCCAGGCCTGCCCGGTCAATCCGGCCCACGGGCCAGGAAAGCCGTGACCGTCCATCACCCGCCCCAGCAGCCCGCCTCCCAGGCAGGCAAGGTCTCCCAGCGCAAGGAAGACTACTTCCCCATCCACCCCAGGACCATCCTCCCGGGCACCGCCGGTCCCTTCGACCTCTACCTCAAACGCGGCGACTGGTTCGTGCTCTACGCCAAAGCGGGCGAACGCTTCACCGTGGAACCCAAGCTCAAGGAACTCCTGGAGGTCACCGAATTCTTCATCCGCGTGGACCAGCGCTTCAGCTACGAATCCTACCTGGCCAAGAACCTGGGCAACATGCTCCTCAACGAGAACCTGCCACTGGAAGAACGCTCCAAGCTCTTCTACCAGATCTCCGCCGGCATGCTCAAACAGAGCTTCCAGAGCAAACTCCCCCGGGGCCTCGACGAAAAGACCTACGCCGCCATGCAAACCCTCGTGAAACGCGGCATCGCCCTGCTCTCCAAAGAGGAATCCCTGCGCAGCCTCTCGGAATTCCTCTCCCACAAATACCACACCTACAGCCACTCGCTGAACACCATGGTGCTCACCATCGCCGTGCTCCAGTCCCTGCCCGGCGTGGAACAGAGCGTCCTCTTCGAGGCCGGACTCGGCGCAGCCCTCCACGACATCGGCAAGACCCAGATCTCCGACGACGTGATCAACAAGCACGGACCGCTCAACCAGGCCGAGTGGGAACTCATGAAGACACACCCCGTGCGCGCCCTGGGCATCTGCGCCGCCATGCCCATCAGCCACGTGGCCACCAACACCATCCTCTTCCACCACGAACGCTTCGACGGCGGCGGCTACCCGGGCGGCATCGCGGGCGAAGCCATCCCCGTCTACGCCCGCGTCCTGGCCCTGTGCGACGTCTACGACGCCCTCACCTCCGAACGCCCCTACGCCAAAGCACTCACCCCCTACAAAGCCCTGGCCATCATGCAGGAAGACATGGTCGGCGCCTTCGACCCCGCACTGTTCAAACGCCTCGTCTACGTGCTGGGAAACGCCCGCATCGTCTGAAGGACAAGCAAGCTGGCGATCCGGCAGCGTTGAGCGGCTGGGCAGACGGGAAGATGCCTCCGGCGGCCAAAGGGCTACGCCCTTATGGAATCCC
>NZ_JBZVFJ010000186.1:0-5585 GCF_058402725.1 Fundidesulfovibrio sp.
AGAATTTCTGAAGACACATTCCATGTTCGTCGCCGCGGGCGGACGATGGCAGTCCGCCGGGAAAAGTGCCGCCTTGAGCGCGTTCCCGGCGGGTGTCTGCCGCTGTGCTTGTCCCGCACACCGGAACGGGACACGACATCCCGGCCGATGAAGCAACGAAGCCATTGTCGGGGCCGGGGAGGCTCCTCCCCCGAACGTCGCGTGGTTGCGTGGTGTGGGGCGGGTCGTGCTGGTCAGCGCCGGTTCTGCGAGGCGATGAGTTCCACTTCGTCTTGGGAGAGGCCGGTGAGTTTGGCGAGTTCTCTGGCGGTCTGGCCTTTTTTCAGGCCGGTCAGCACGGTCTGGCGCAGGAATTCAGGGGAGCGGCTGACTTCTTCGGCCATGCGAAGGAGTTTGGAGAGTTCGCGTTCGCGCATGGCGAGTTTGTCTTCCAGGCGAACGAGTTCGCGTTGGCGCTGTTCGAAGGAATCCAGGAGTTCCTGCTCGAGCAGGGCGCTTTTCTGGAGCTTGCCCATGAGTTCGGCCTGATTGGCCTGAAGGGCCTGGAGCATGTCTTCGGAGCGGCGCAGCCGGGAGAAGAAGCCCACGATGAGGATGAGCAGCACCAGTTCGCTACCGGTGAGCGCCAAGAGAAACCATTCCTGGAGAGGCAAGGCTAGACCTTCCTGTTGATGAGATGGCCGAGCCAGGGGGAGGAGGAGGCGGGCTGCGCCTCGGAATCCGGCTCGGGGTGTTGTTGGGGCGCGGCCCTGCGGCCCGAGGCGTGGCGTCTGGGGTCCTGGCGTCCCTCCTTGTCTTCGCGCACGGCTTCGCTGCCATCCTGCTTTTCCACCTTCTGGACCTGCTCGTGCTGATCCTTGAGCACCTGCTGGGCCATCTGGGCGGCAAAGACCTGCTGCGCCTCGGGGTGGGCCAGTTGGGCTCCGGCCATGCCCTGGAGATTGGGCAGTTGGGCCACGGTGGTGACGATGTTGATGTCGCTCATCATTTCACCAGCAGTTCCTCGAAAAGGATCTGATCGATCTGTCCGGTGTTGAGGTAGTTGTTCACCACCCCACGGAGTTCGTCGCGGAGTTGCTCGACGGAATCCTTATCGGTCAGCAGGGCGAAAGATTTATTCTTGAGGTTGTAGTAGAGGCCGTCTCGCAGGGAGAAGGTTTTGGCCTGGATCTCCTGTGCGAGGCGCGGGTCTTCCTTGTAGACCAGCTTGAGCTTCAGTGAAAGAATCTTGGTGGCGCCCTTCTCGTCGGTTTTTTCGACCAGGAAGGGGGCCAGGGGCACGAAGATGTCCGCCGGCGGGGGCGGCGGCGGAGGTTCCACCGGCTTGGGGGGCTCCACGACGGGGGGCGGCGGAGGCGGAGGCGGCGGCGGTTCGTCGGAGCGCAGGAAGAACCACCATCCGCAGAAGCCGATGAGGAACAGGAGGAGGGCCGCTGCTCCCAGGATCACCTTTTTGTTTTTCCACAGGGGCAGTTTGACGGCGACTTCATCGCCGAGCGGTTGCGGCGCGGGGGCTTTGGGGAGTTCTTCGGGCGGCGGCGGAAGCTCCTCTTCCTCTTCGAGGAAGGGGGCGTCGTCCAGGTCCAGCTCCACCTTTTGGAGGGCGCGTGGTGAGCCGGAGGCGGAGAGCTCCGCGTCGTCGAGCTTGGCCTTGGTCTGTTCCGGGTCTTCGGCGGCGAAGGCCTGCGCCCGGGGACCGGTCGCACCTGGATCGTCTGGCGGAGGGGCGGGGACCATGGCCTGGTGGACCGGTGAAGGTGAACGGGGCGGGGCTGGCCCCGCCCGCGTTTATTTTTCGAAGATCTTTTCGATCTTCTGGCTGAGCGTCTCGGCCGTGAACGGCTTGACGATGTAGTTGGACACCTTGGCCTGGACGGCCTCGATGATGTTCTCCTGCTGGGCCTCGGCCGTGACCATCAGGAAGGGCATGGCGGCGAATTCCTCGCTGGAGCGCACTTTGCGGAGCAGCTCGATGCCGGGCATCTTGGGCATGTTCCAATCGGAGATGACGAAGTCGATCCTGTCCTTGTTGAGGGTCTCCCAGGCCGTGGTGCCGTCGTCGGCTTCGATGATGTTGGTGAAGCCGAGCTGCCGCAGAATGTTCTTGATGATGCGGCGCATGGTGGAAAAATCGTCCACGACGAGCACGCGCATGTCCTTGTTCACGGCCATGATGGTCTCCTTTACGCTTTGCCGATGCTTGCGTCTAAGCGTCTACGATGCCGTACTGGGCGTGGAATTTCCCGCGCAGTTTGGCAAGGGCCTGGGAGTGCAGCTGGGAAACCCGGCCCTCGGTGATGCCCATGACCTCGCTGGTTTCGCGCATGTTGAGTTCTTCCACGTAGTACAGCGAGAGCACGAGCTGCTCCCTTGGCGTCAGTTCATCAATAAGCAGCGCGAGTTTGTCAACGATTTCTTTGAGCGCTGCGGATTTGTAGGGTTCGTTGTCGATTTGCTGCTGCTTGAAGGAGGTAAGGTTTTCGGAGATGGCGTCCAGGCTCAGGCAGAGTTGGCTCTGCATGGCCTCCATGGCCTGGTTGACCTCCTTGACGGTGAGCCCGGTGGCCTGGGCCAGCGATTCGGCGCTGGGGGTCTTGTCGGAGGCGGCCTCCATGCGGCGCATGGCGTCGTCGATGATGCGCACGCGGTGGCGTTGGCCCCGGCTGAACCAGTCGAGCTTGCGCAGTTCGTCGAGCATGGCGCCCTTGATGCGCGATTCTGCGAAGGTCTCGAACTTGATGCCCAGCTCCGGCTTGTAGCGGCCCAGGGCCTCCATGAGCCCGAGGGCTCCGGCGCTGAGCAGTTCGCCCAGTTCCACGCTGGGGGGCAGTTTGACCTTGAGGCGCAGGGCGAGCAGTTTGATCTTGGGCGAATAGTGCCGCACGATCTCCTGGCGTTCGGGCTGGCCGAAGTCCTGCCAGAGCTTGGCCCCGGCCTCGAAACTAAGCCACGGACTGCTCTTGGAAGAGGAGTTTTTTCCAGAAGAACTTGATGTTTCCATCGAGGTGCGCGTCCGAGTCCCATCCGGTGATTTTTCGCGCGACATCCGCCACCTTCAGGCTGGCGGGGGCTTCCGGGGCCATGTGACAGAACGGAACCTGACGGATCACGGCCTGCCTCACGGCTGCATCATGCGGGATATAATCCACAAAATCCAGCGAAATCCCATCGAGAAAGTGATCGCACGCAGCGTAGAGCTTGCTGAACACCTGCTTCGCCGCCTTTTCCGAGGGGGCCATGTTCACCACAACCCGGAACCGGTTCACAGCGTGGTTGAGGTGCATCACCTTCACCAGCGCATAGGCGTCGGTAAGCGAAGTGGGTTCCGTGGTCAAGACCAGCAGGCGTTCCCGGGCGGCCATGTTGAAATAGAGCACATTGTCGCCGATGCCCGCGCCGGTGTCCACGATGAGGTAGTCGATGCGGTCCTCGAGGTAGTCCATGGCTTCGAGCAGGTCGAGCTTCTGGCCCGTGGAGAGCGAGAGCATGTCAGCCACGCCCGAAGAGGCGGGCAGGATGTGGAAGCCGAAGGGCGTCTTGAAAAGCACCTGCTTGAGGCTCATGCCTTTGTGGAACAGGTGGAAGATGTTCAGCTCCGGGGCCAGGCCCAGGAGCACGTCGACGTTGGCCAGGCCAAGGTCGGCGTCCAGGAGCACCACGCGCCGACCCATCCGTGAAAGGGAGAGGGCCAGGTTCACGGAGATGTTGGTCTTGCCCACCCCTCCCTTGCCGGAAGTGACGGTGAACACCAGGGGAAGTCTGTTGGGGGCGTCGTTCATGCGGCCTGCTCCTGCGAGCCGGACGGGGTTTGCGCGGTGGGCATCTGGTGGGAGAACACCAGCCGCCAGAGGGCCTGGGAGTCGGCAGGGGACATGGACCCCGCCGCTCCGGGGCCGTAGGAGAGCGCCGAGGCGGGCAGTCCGGTCATGTGGCCCACGTTGATCAGCGCCCCGAAGCTATCCGCTTCGTCCAGTTTCGTCCAGACGATGCTTTTCACCAGGCCGGAGGCGTGGCGCTTCCAGAGGGATTCGTAGTGGCCCTGGGCCATGTAGGGCGGCAGCACCAGGTGCACGGCCACGTCGTCGCGCCCCGCCAGGGAGCGTTCGCCCAGCCACTGGGCCAGGGTGCGTCCCTGGGGGAGGGAGGGCAGGTCCACGAAGATGGTGTCAAAGTTTCGGCAGGCGAGAAGCACCTTGTTGAAGTCCTCGGGTTCGGTGGCGTCGGCGAAGTTGATGCCCGAAAGCTCGGCGTAGCGCTTGAGGATGGCCTTCCCGCCGGCGCCCCGGCCGTCGCAGTTGAGGATGCCGATGCGTTTTTCGGGATGGAGCCGCCGGGCCTCCAGGGCCATGCGGGCCAGCACGGTGGTCTTGCCCGCGCCGGAAGGACCTGCCGCCAGCTGGAAGCGCTCGTGGAACTGGCCGTAGGGCTTCACGCGGGCCAGCCTGCCCAGCTCCGCCAGGATGGAGACGCCGGGCGAGGCCTTGAGCTTGCGCAGCAGCCCCACCAGATGCGCCTCGTCCACGCCCTCGCGCTCCAGGTATTCCATGGCCATGCGCTGGCGGGGGGCCAGGCCTTCGTGGCTCATGTGGGGCTTGAGCAGTGCGGAGAGGTGGTCTTTCATCTCGCGCCATTCGCGCTCCCAGCCCGCGCCGCGCGGAGCGGAACCGGCGCCAGGAAGATCGTCGGAATCCTGACCGGGGAAGCCGCCCGCTTCCTGCTCGGGCTCCACGGCGGCCATGATCTCGCAGATCTGCCTGCCGTCCTCCCGTCTGGTCTGGTTGGAGAGGATGACGGCTTCCGGCCCCAGTTCCTTCTTGATCTGGGCCATCACCTGGGCGGCGCTCGCGCCTCGGAAGGTCTTAACCCGCATGGCTGAGTCCTATGGTTGCCAACGATTGCAGCTTGATTTCCGCCGGGATCTCGGCCTGGGAGATCACCGGCAGCGCCGGCAGAAACCTATTCAAGAGCTGGGCCAAGTGGGGCCTGGTCATGGGCGCGACCAGCAGGACGGGCTGGCCTTCGGCCACGATGGCGCGTTCCATGTTCTGGTTGATGCTGGCGATGAGCTGCTGGGCGGAGCCCGGGTCCATGGCCAGGTAGGAGCCGTGGTCGGTGTGGCGGATGGATTCCTGCACCATGCCCTCGGCGGTGGGGGCCAGGGTGAAGATGGGCAGCGTGCCGCCGGTGGAGAGGAAGGGCTTCACGATGCTGCGGCCCATCTTGGCGCGCACGTATTCGGTGAGCTGGTCGGGGTCCTTGCTGGCGTGCCCGTAGTCGGCCAGGGTCTCCACGATGGTGAGCATGTCGCGCACGGAGACGCCCTCGCGCACCAGGTTCTGGATCACCTTCTGCACCTGGCCCAGGGAGAGCACGCCGGGCACCAGCTCCTCCACGGCCTTGGGGGCGCGCTTGTGCAGGTTGTCCAGCAGGGCCTGCACTTCCTGGCGGCCCAGGAACTCGTGGAGGTTGCGCCGGAAGACCTCGGTGAGGTGTGTGGAGATCACGGTGGCGGGGTCCACCACGGTGTAGCCGGCGAGCATGGCCTCTTCCTTGGACGCCTCGGGGATCCAGAGGGCGGGCAGGTT
>NZ_JBZVFJ010000187.1:0-5584 GCF_058402725.1 Fundidesulfovibrio sp.
GGGGCCGTCCGTCGCCGCTAGCCCAGGGTGAGCACGGTCACCTGGCTGGGGGCGATGGTCATGCCCACGGCGTTGGGCAGCTCCACCATGCAGTTCTGGCGCGTGAGGCTGGTGAGGCGCTGGCAGGGCGCGGCGTCCATGAAGATGGTGATGCAGCCCAGGGTGTAGTCGGCCTGGCCGCTCTCCAGGTGGGAGACCACGCCCAGGAGCACGCCCGGCTCGTCGCCCTCGCTCACAAGGCCCATGGACATCTGGTTGATCACGGGCATGCAGTCGATGGTGATGTTGTCGGCGGCGGGCTGGGTGGTGATGGTCTCCGCGATGTTGGGGTAGGGCACGGGCACGGGCACCACCACGGGGGTGAGGCACACGTCGGGGAAGGCCATGTCCACTCCGGCGCCGAGGGTGAGTGCGAACATTGGCGGAACCTCCTAGGCCTGGACCGGGCGGAACGCCTCGGCCTGGGCCATTTCCTGGTTGGGGGAGCGCACGAGCGCGCGCTGGGTGAGTTCGTAGACGGCGTGCTCGTCGTTCATGCCGTGGAAGCAGGCCATGGTCATGTCGGCGCGGGTGAAATCGGCGGCGGTGCAGTCCGCGTGGGAGAAGTCGGCGTGGCGCAGGTCGCACCCGACGAACTTGACGCCCCGGCACCGGGCCTTCTTGAACTGGCAGCGGAAGAGGTTGGCCCCGGAGAGGTCCGCCGCGCCCAGGTCGGCCTCGGAGAAGACCGAGTTGTCGAAGACGCCTCCGGCCAGCCTGGCCCCCTTGAGCACGGCCCCCAGGTACATGCACTTGGAGCCCCTGGCCCCGGAGAGGTCCGCCCCCTCCAGGTTGGCCTTGGCGAAGAGGGCGTAGGCGATGCGCGCCTTGATGAGCTTCACGCCCGCCAGGTTGGAGCCCGAGAAGTTCACCTGGGTGAGCGCCAGGCCCGAGAGGTCCTGCCCGGAGAGGTCGCAGCCCGAGAAAAGCGCCTTCTCGAAGCTCACGTCCTTGAGGACCACGCCCTTGAAGTTGCAGCCCGTGAACACGGCCTTGTGCAGGGCCGCGCCGGTGAGGTCGGCCTGGGAGAAGTCCGAGGCGCGCAGGGTGAGCTTGTCGAGCCGGGCGCCGGCGAGCTTCGCCCCCGTGAAACGGGCGTTGTCGGCCACGGACCAGTGCACCATGGCCCCGGAGAGATCGGCCCCGGAGAAGTCGCAACGGCCAAGGAGCGTCATCTTGGTGGTGATCTTTTTCAGGCTGGCCCCGGCGAAGCTCGTGCCCGCCAGGTCCATCTTGGTCAGGTCGCAGCCGTCCAGGGTCGCGCCGGTGAAGTCGCACTTGCGGAAGCCCGCCTGGTTCACCACCGCTCCGGAGAGGTTCGCGCCCTTGAAGTTCACCCGCTCGAAGCGGATGTGGGTGAGGTCCGCGCCGGAGAGGTCCAGGCCCGAGAGGTCCTGCCCGATGACGGGCCTGCGGTCCCGGGCCGCGTCGAGGATGTCCTGTCTGGTCATGGCTACTCCAGGAGGTCGGCCTTGCCGTGCAGGGCCGTGAGGGTCAGGTTGGTTCCGTCGAAGCGGGTCTTGCCCACCACGGCCTTGTGGAAGTCCGCGCCGAAGCAGCTTGCGCCGCGCAGGTCCGCGGCCACGATGCGCGCCTTGGCGAAGGAGCCGAAGAGGAAGTCCGATCCGGAGAGGTCGGCCCCTTCCAGGTTGGAGCCGGGGAACGACGTGCCCCGGGCCGACACGCCGCGCAGGCGCGCCCCGGTCAGCTCGGAGTTCTCCGCGCGGCAGGCCGTGAAGCTGCCCTTGCGGAAGTCCGCTCCCGGCAGCAGGCATTCGCGCACCGAGAGGTGCGTGGCCTGGGCTCCGGTGAAGTCGGCCCCGGGCAGTTCGCTCTGGGCCAGCGCGCCCTTGGTGAAGCGCGTCCCGGCGAAGCGCACGCCCTGGCCCTTGCACTGCTGGAGCTGGGTGCTTTTCAGGTCCGCGCCGGAGAAGTCCGCGCCGTCCAGGCCCGTCTTGCGCAGGAGCACGCGCTCCATGTCGGCCTCGCGGAAGGAGGCGTTCTTGGCCTCGCACTCCTGCACGGCCATGAGCTTGAGCCTGGCCCCGGAGAACACGGCCCCGGCGAGGTTGGCCTTGCTCATGGAGGCCAGGCGCAGGTCTGCCCCGGAGAGGTCTGCCCCGGAGAGGTCGGCCTGGGCGAAGCTGGCCTGGTGGAAGTCCGCCCCCGAGAGGTTGGCCTTGGCGAAACCGGTGCGCGTGAGCATGGCCTGGTTGAAGCGCGCCCCCTTGAGGCTGGCCCCGGAGAAGTCGGCGTTCTGGGCCATGGAGCGCGCGAAGGTGCAGCCGTCGAGCCTGGACCCGGCGAACTTGGCGTCCGAGAGGCGGCAGGCCGTGAAGTCGGCCCCGGCGAGGTCCAGGCCCGAGAGGTCCACCCCGGCCAGGATGGACTGGGCCAGGGAGCGTCCTTCGGCGTGCATGGCCACCACCTCCTCGCGGGTGCGCGGGCGCATGGCGTCCAGGTCCATGCCCGCCTCCTTGAAGCGGGCCTTCATGTCGTCGGGCACGCCCTGGCCCTGGGCCTTCTTGGCGGCCTCGATCTTGGCCTTGGCCTCGGCCAGCTTCTGCTGGCCGGCCTGCCAGCGGGCCTCGGAGTCGGCCCCCAGCTGGCGGGCCTGGGCCGCCGCCTTGGTGATGTCGGCCTCCTTGTCCGGGGTGAGAAGCCCCTGGGCCTTGAGGGCGTCGCGCTTGGACTCCATCTGGGCGGCCATCTCCTCGCCCACCTGGTCGAAAGGCTTGCGCGGGGCGGCCTTGGCCTCGGCCATCACCTGGTCGAAGTCCTTGCCGTGCCTGGACATGGCCTCGCGGGCCTGGTTCTCCACGTCCTTCATGGTGGCCTTGAGGCCGTCGAACCTGGCCTCGTGGAAGGCCTTGATCTCGGCGTGGGCCGCCTGGATGAGCCCGGCGATGTCCGGGATGGCCGGGCGTTTTCTGGGCGGGGCCGGGCCGAAGGCGGGCACGGGGTCGTCCTCGGGGATTCCGATGGCCGCAGGGGGCAGGGCGTCGAAGACCCATTCGCGGAGGTCGGCCTTTTGGAGGCGCGCCTCCAGGCAGTCCTTTCCCTGGGGCAGCGGCAGCCAGGCGGCCTTGTCCGAAAGGGCCAGCCAGGGCGCGGCCGGGGCCAGGCGCTCCTGGGAGTCCCTGGGCGCGGCCACCAGCACGCGGGGAGCGTCCTTGAGGGCCTTGGCGGCCTCCTTGGGGGGCGGGGCCTTGGGTTCGGCCTGGGCCAGCACATGGCACACGTCGCCCACCTCCTGCTCCAGGAGCAGGGCCTCGGGCTCCGAGGCGGCCACCACCACGGGGGCCACCTCGTCGGGGCCGGGCAGCCAGAGCGCCCCCTCGGCCGAGCCGGGGACCGGCGTCCCCTGCCAGAGGGGCGCGACCGCCTCGGGCCAGTCCGGCAGCACGAACAGGCGCGTGAGCTTGCGGCCCTCGAAGCGCGGCAGCACCAGGCCCCGGGGGATGGTGAACGGGCCTTGCGGCATGCCCCAGTCCGCGCCCTCCTGGGCCAGGGGGGCGGCGTTGAAGCCCACCCAGGCGCGCGAGAGGGTGGGCGTCTTGAACCCGGCGGACTCCAGGCGGGCCATGAGGGCCGGTTCGCCTTCCAGGGAGCGCCGGGCCTGCACGGCGAAGGGGAAGGCCTTGGCGTGCCAGGGGCCGAGGCCGTCGTCGGGGTCGGGCAGGAGGTTGTCCGGGTCGATGCCCGCCTTGGCCAGGTGTTCGGGGGCGATCCTGGCCTTCATGGTCGCGCCCATTTCCTTCTTCATGTCGGCCTTCATGGCCGTGAGGGAGGCCTTGGTCTGGGCGGCCTTGGCCAGGGACTGGTCGATCTTCTGGGCCGTCTCCAGGAGCTGCGCGCGCTTGGGCGCGAAGGAGGCGGGGTCCAGCACGGCGCGCCAGCCGAACTTGTCCTGCATGTCCCTGGCCATGGCCTCCATCTTGTCCAGGGTGGCCAGGCCCTGGTCCACCACCTTGCGGTTCACGGCGGCCATCTCGGCGGGCTCGCGGGGCATGACGGGGGTCTGGCCCTTGGCCTGGGCCTTGATGCGCTCGATGTCCTTCTTGACGCGTCCGAACTTGAGCAGCTCGCGGTTCACCTTCTGGTTGGCGTCCGGGATCACGGGGGCCACGGGCTTCATGGCCGCCACGCGCCTGTTCTGGGCCTCCAGGTAGTGCTCCAGGGTCTGGGGGGGTGTTCCGGCGGCCTCGGTGGCCAGGTAGACGTAGCGCAGGTCGGCCATGTCGTCGCGCTCGGTGCGGAATACTCCGCGCCAGACGGCCACGCCGCGCAGCGCCTCGGGGAAGAGCCACACGGTGTCCATGTTCAGGGCCACTTCCTCGAAGGTGTCCTTCTCGGGCGGGGCCTTGGGGGCCTCCTTGCGCGTGAGGAAGAGCCGGGGCTTGAACTGGGGCAGCCGGAAGGAGACGAGCTGGCGCTCGGGGTGCATGTTCACGATCTCCACGGCCTCGCCGCCCCGGAAGAAGGCCTGGTTCCACTGGTCGGGGGGGGCCTGCTGGAAGAAGTCGGGGTCGAGGTCGTCGGGGTAGTAGGGCCAGCGGTCGTTCTTCCAGGCGTCGTCGTAGGTGCCCGCGCGTTTCTGGCGCTCGGGGTGCATCACGTCCAGGGGCAGGAAGGAAGCGGGCTCGGGGGCGTCCTGGGGCGAGCCCACGAGTTGGGAGTGGTATTCCACGTTGGGCAGGAAGACGGGCTTCTCCGGCTTTTCCCCCGGCTTGCCGGGGGGCATGCCCCGGCCCTTGGGGTTGCGCGGGTCCCCGGGGCCGCCGTAGGCGCGCTCCCACTCCAGGGGCATGACGGTGAAGGGCTCGGGGTCGGTGACGCCCGCCACGGCGTTGCCGGCGTAGACCCAGCGCCTGTCGCCGAACACGTCGAGGGTCTTCTTCACGCCGCCCGCGGAGACGCTCACCTGTGCGGCCTGGCGGGGCTTGCCGCCCGGGGCGAAGCACTTGCCCGCGGCCAGCACCTCGGCGCGCGGCTTGGGCAGGCCCACGTCGAGCACGGGGGGCTTGGGCAGGAGCTTCATCACCTCGGGCCACATCTCGCGGTCGGGCAGGGGGGCTTCGGGGTCGTCGAAGCCGAAGTAGACCATGACGGTGCAGACCAGGCGCATCCTGCCTGCCAGGGCCGTGGGCAGGAACATGGGGCTGTGGTGCGTTTCCTTGAGGATTTTCATCGATGTCCCCGCGATGCTCAGATGATGTTCAGGTTTGAGACGATCTTCGTGACGGTCCCCGAAAGCTCGGTCACCTGGGTCTCCACCTTGGTGACCTTCAGGTTGACCTCGTCGACCGAGGTCTGGACGCGTTGCACCGAGGCGGCGACCTCTTCCTTGGCGGTCGTCATCTCCTGCGAACTGGCCAGGGTGGCGGTGCGGGTGGTGATGGCCTCGGTGTAGGCCACCGTGATGTCCTGGCGGGTGGTGGCGAGTTCGCTGCGCAGCGTGACGATGCTGTTCTCGGTCCCCGTGATGCGCTGCTCGGCCGTCGTGATGGCGTCGGCGTTGGCCCTGACGTCGGTGTGGTTGGCC
>NZ_JBZVFJ010000188.1:0-5519 GCF_058402725.1 Fundidesulfovibrio sp.
GGCGGAGAGGACTGGCGGCGGCTGACGCGCGATCCCGAACTCTCTCCGGCCCTGGCCGACCTGGGACGCATCGGGGAGATACCGGCCGACGAGTACTTCGGGGCCTCCCTGTGGCAGATCTTCAAGTCCATCGCCGCGCCCTACAAGTCCGTGATGAAGATCGGGCTCCTGGAGCGTTACGCGGCCGGAGGCGGGCAGGGGGGGCTTTTGTGCGAGTCCATCAAGGAATCGCTGCTGCGCGGGCAGGTGGCCTTGTGGGAGGTGGACCCCTACGTGCGCCTCTTCGCCGAGGTGCACGAGCACTACCGCTCCCGCGACTCCCGGGAGGAGGCGGCCCTCCTGCGCCTGGCCTTCCTTTCCAAGACGGCCCTGGCGCAGCGCGCAAGGTCCACGGGCTGGCCTCCCGCCTGGGAGGAGAGCCAGATCCGGCGCATGTACTTCGGGCGCGGCGGCGACGGGCCGGGCTTCGCGGGCAAGGGCGGCGAGGCCCTGGGCGGCTTCCGGGAACAGGCCCGCCTGGGCGAGCACCTGGCGCGCTTCATCGTGCGCTCCTACACGCGGCTGGCCGACCGCATGTCCGACCTGGCCGGGTCCGCCATCACCCCCGAAGACATGACCCGCCTTGGTCGGCGCATCATGGCCGCCTTCTCCAAGCGCCGCCACAAGGTGGAGCTGACCCCCTTCGCCGAGGCCCGCTCCCAGGCCTGCCAGGTGGTCTACTTTTCGGCCGCGCGCGCAGAGAAGAACGCCTATGTGTGGCGCGTGCAGGCGGGCCAGGCCGCCCCGGGGGAGTCCCGCCTGGAGCTGGTGCTCTCGCGCGAATCCCGCGACCTGGCCGCCGAGCTTGCCTGGCTGGTGGGCAACGGGGTCTTCGTCCCGGGCGCCCAGGTGAGCGCGGACTACACCGTCAACCCCGTCACGGCCAAGGACCTCCAGGACCTCCTGGACGCGCTGGCCCGCTTCTTTCCCCAGGGCGAGGCGCTCAAGGCGTCCCCGGCCGACGCCCTCAATCCGGAAGCCGTGGCCAAGGCCTTCCTGGCCGTGAACCTCACCCGGCCGCGCGAAACCAGGCGTCCCGAGGAGATCGCCCTGTTCTACCAGACCACCTGGGGGGAACTCTTCGTGCGCCAGGCCAGGCCCAAGGCCCTGCCGCCCTTCGATCCGCGCCTTCTGGTGCGCGCGGTGTCGGGCATGGAGTGCGCGCCGGGCTTCGTCTGGGGCCGCCACCTGCCCGCCCGTTCCGCGTGCCCCGATCCGTTCGTGACGGAAATTGCTGAATGAGGATTCCTGGGGTAGAGTCCAACAGGCGCATCCCGGGGGGAAACCGTTCATGAGCGATTTGGTGTTCGGAGCGAGCTTCAAGGTCGCTGTTTCCGACAAGAAGGACAACAAGCTGGGGATGGGCGGCACGGCCCAGACCACGGCCCGCCAGGTCTTCTATTTCGCCCGCCGGGAGGACGCGGGCGATGTGGAGGTGCGCGCGCTCAACGGCAACTTCCACCCCAGCGGGGAGCCGCGCCACGTGTCCTTCCAGGACTTCCTGGAGCGCTACCGCCCCGAACCCCTGGTGTATTTCAACAAGGTGCAGCCCGCCATGGATACGGTGGAGGCCGAACTGGAGCGGGGCGAGGGGCAACTGGCGGCGGGGAGGCCCGACCTGGCGGAGAAAAGCTTCAAGAAGGTCCTGGACGTGGACGAGGACAACATCCGGGGCGTGTTCGGCCTGGGCATGGCCTACCTGGACGCGGGCAAGGCCGAGGACGCCGAGGGCATCCTGGGCAGGCTCATGAACCTGGAGCTGGCCTTCACCCCCGAGCACGTGCACCTCTTCAACCGCTTCGGCATCCAGATGCGCAAGGCGGGCATGCTCACCCAGGCCCTGGACTATTACAACAAGGCCCTGGGCATCAATCCGGACGACGAGCACCTGCTCTTCAACGTCTGCCGCATCCACTACGACGCGGGCGACGTGGAATCGGCCCTGTGCTGCATCGGCAAGGCCATGGAACTCAATCCGGATTTCAGCGCGGGCGGCAGCATGTTCCGCTACATCCTCAAGCGCAACCCCCACCTGGCCGACTCGTGCGCCGCGCCGCCTCAACCCTCCGCGCCCCCCGAGCAGGAGGTCCCCGCTGCGGGGGCATCGCCGACGACCGACGAATCGGGCGGGGAGGCCTGCCCCGTAGGAGGCGCTTCCGATTTCGTGGAACCGCACGCCCAGCCCGCCTTCGACCCTTCCCGCTACGAGGGGCTGGACCTGGAAAACCTTCCCTGGGAGATGTGAAGCCCGCGTCCTTCGCGGCGTTGCGATCGACGGGGGTGTTATTCCCGGTCCTGGAGGAGGTTGGAGAGCGTCTCCAGCCGGTCCACGAACTCCTGGATGTCGGATTTTCCCGTCGCGCAGTCCTGGTCGAAGCTCAGGCCCAGGGCGCGGCCCGTGCCCACGTCCTGCAGGGCCACCACCTTGGCGGCGCACTTGCAACTGGTCATGCTGTCCAGGGAGATGGAGAGCGAGACGGCGTCGCCGGTCATCAGGTTCACGATGCGCTGCTTCTGGAAAAGATCCAGCACGAGGCGGCAGCCGCCGCGCGAGAGGTCCACCACGAAGCCGGCGGAGTTGAAGAAATCGTTCTGCACCATGGCCGGGATCAGGCATTTCACGCGCTTGTGCTGGCGCAGCTGGAGGCGTTCGGCCGTGGCCGGGTAGGAAAGGATGGCCAGGGGATGGGGCTTGTGAGTGACGGCGATCACGTCGCAGGAGAAGCCGTAGAGCTCGCCTTCGTTCTCCATGCGCAGGGTCAGGCTCGCGCCCTGGGTGGCCAGGCGCAGGATGCCGGGCACCAGGGGGAGCTTGAGGATGAAGTAGTCGTAGGGGTCCACGCCGATCACCCGGCCCCAGTAGCGCTGGTTGTCTCCCATGGCCTGCACCAGCACGGGCTGGCCCGGCTTGAAGGCCACGAACATGCCCGGGCCGCGCTGGCTGCGCTTGGGGGGAGAGGTGCTTTCTGGCTCGGACATCAAGCCCTTGTACCCCAGGGGGCGGCGAGGGGCAAGACGTGCCGACGGCCTCAGCCCCCGGGCCGAGTCTGCGGCGGACGGCCCGCACCGGGCGGCCTTCGGGCCAGGCGACGGCCTCAGGGCTCGCGCATGGCCTCGTCGAGGGAGCGCAGCAGGGGATAGGTCAGGTAGGTGATCACGCGGCGCTTGCCCACCAGCACCTCGGCCGTGAGCCCCATGCCGGGGATCAGCCGGAAGTCGGCGGGCACGGCGCGCAGCCCGGGGCTCTCCAGGGCCACGCGGATGCGGTAGACGAACTGCGGCCCTTCGGGCGTGTTTTTTTCCAGGGCGTCGGGGCTGATTACGCGCACGCGGCCCTCCAGCACGCCGTGGCGCTGGTAGGGGAAGGCCTCCAGCTTCACCCGGGCCGGGTCGCCCTCGCGCAGGAAACCGATGTCGGCCACGCGCACGTCGGCCTCGGCCTCCAGGCCCGCGTCCAGGGGCACAAGGGTGGCCACGGGCTCGCCCTCGTCCACCACGGACCCCACGGACTTCTTCGCCAGCTCCAGCACCACCCCGGCCTTGGGCGCGCGCAGCACCACCAGCTCCTGGAGGCGTCCGGCCTTGCGGGCGCGCTCCTCCAGCTGGGCCAGCTCGCGCAGGGTCTCCTGGAGCTCCTTGCCCGCCTGGGCGCGCCAGCCGCTGGCGAAGCCCTCGCGCTCCTCCCGGGCGCGGGCCTGGGCCTGGCGCAGTTCGGCGGCCTCGTTGCCAAGGCGCACAAGGTGCGATTCGGCCTCGATGCGCGCGCTTTGGGCCTTCATGTACTCCAGGCGGGAGCTTGCCCCGCGCTCGTACACATCCTTGAACATGTTCTCCATGTCCTGGGCCAGCCGGATCTGCTTGCGGGCCTGCTCGGCCGCCGCCTGGTTGGTGCGAAGCCTCGCTTCCAGCTCTCCGGTTGCCCGGTCCAGGGCCGACGCGCGCGACCGGAACTCCGCGCGCCGCTCGGCCAGGAGCGCCTGCTGGGCCTTGAGTTCGGCCGGGGAGAGGCCTTTCGGAGGAGGCTTCTCTCCCTCCGCCTCGCAGGCCAGCCGCCAGGCCTGGGCCTCAAGGCTGGCCCTGCGTCGGGCGATTTCGCCCACCCCCGCCTCTGCGAAGGTGGGGTCCAGGGTGACCAGGGGCTGGCCCTCCTCCACGCGCTGGCCCTGGGTGACGTGGATCTCCTTGATCACCGAGGTTTCCAGGGGCTGCACCACCATGTTGCGCTCGGGCGAGCCGATGCGCCCCTGGGCCGTGACCACGCGGTCCACCTGGGCCAGGCAGGCCCAGGCGAGGGCAGAGAGCAGGAAAAGGACCATGAGGTGCAGAACCCAGCGGGCGCGCACGGGCAGGGGGGGCAGTTCGGACTCGGGGCCCGGGCCGAAGCCGCGGGCGGCCCCCGAAGGCTGTCCGGCGGGGGCGGTGCGGGCGGGGAGGCTCTTGTCTTCGCGGACCATCTCAGGCTCCCGGCAGGCTCGCGCCGCCCTTGGCGCGGCGGCCCAGGACGTGGCGGTTCTGGCTTTCCCAGAGGTCGCGGTAGAGGGCGCAGCGCGCGAGCAGCGTCTCGTGGGGCGCGGCGTCGGCCACGCGGCCTTCGTCCATGACCACGATGAGGTCCGCCCCGGCCAGCATGGAGAGGCGGTGGCTGATCATGATGGTGGTCCTGCCGTGGGCGATGCGCGCCAGGTTGTCCTGGATGATCACCTCGGACTCGGCGTCCAGGGCGCTGGTGGCCTCGTCGAAGAGGAGCACGCGGGGCTGGGCCAGGAGCGCCCGGGCGATGGCCAGGCGCTGGCGCTGCCCGCCCGAAAGGTTGGAGGCGTTCTCCTCCAGGGGGGTGTCGAAGCCCTGGGGGAGCCGGGCGATGAATTCGTCGGCCCCGGCCAGGGCGGCGGCCCGGGCGATTTCGTCCAGGCCCGCGCCCGGGCGCGAGACCCCGATGTTCTCGCGCACCGTGCCCCGGAAGAGGAAGCTCTCCTGGGGCACCACGGCGATGTGGCGGCGCAGGTGCTCCAGGTCGAACTCGCGCACGTCGTGGCCGTCCACGCGCACCACCCCGGACTGGGCCGCGTAGAGGCCCTGGATCAGCCTGCCCAGGGTGCTCTTGCCCGAGCCGCTGCGGCCCACGATGCCCGTGAAGCCGCCTGCCGGGAAGGTGACGCTCACGTCCGCCAGGGCGGGCTGGCCGCCGGGGACGTAGCGGAAGCTCACGCGCTCGAAGCGCACCTCGCCCTTCACGGGGGGGCGCAGGCCCCCGGCCGTGCGCCCGCGCTCCGGCGGCTCGTTCATGATGCCCGCCAGCATGCGCACGGAGAGCGCCTTCTCCTGGTATTCGTGGATGAGCGAGACGATCTGCACCAGGGGGCCGCTCACGCGCCCCGAGAGCATCTGGAAGGCGATGAGCGCGCCCACGCTGAGGGAGTGGTCCAGCACCAGGTAGACCCCGGCCCAGGGCACGGCCAGGCCCATGAGCTTTTCCAGGA
>NZ_JBZVFJ010000189.1:0-3263 GCF_058402725.1 Fundidesulfovibrio sp.
GGCCGTCACGGCGAAGGGGCGCAGGATGCCCGCCGTGCCCCTGGCGGCCTTGCCGAGGAGGGAGTCGTTGGAGCCCATGGGTCAACCTCTCAGGAGCATGATCGCTCCGGTGGCCACGATGTTCAGAAGCGCCAGGGGGGCCAGCCACACCCAGCACAGGCGCATGAGCTGGTCCGGCCGAAGCCTCGGCAGCGTGGCGCGGATCCAGATGAGCAGGATGGGCATCACGGCCGTCTTGAGGAGCATCCAGGCCATGGGCGGCAGCCACGGCCCGTGCCAGCCCCCCAGGAAGAACACGGCGGCCAGCGCGCCCAGGAAGATCATGTTCACGTATTCGCCCAGGAAGAACAGGGCGAAGCGCATGCCGGAGTATTCCATGTGGAACCCGGCCTGGAGTTCGTTCTCGGCCTCGGCCAGGTCGAAGGGCACGCGCTTGATTTCCGCCAGGGCTGAAATGAAGAAGAGCGCGAAGGCCGCGGGCTGGAGCACGATGAAGGGCAGGTCGGCCTGGGCGGCCACGATGCCCGTGAGGCTCATGGTTCCGGAGAGCATCACGATGGGCACCAGCGAAAGGCCCAGGGGCAGCTCGTAGCTGATCATCTGGCCGATGCCGCGCACCGCGCCCAGGAGGCTGTATTTGCTGTTGGAGGCCCAGCCGCCCAGGGCCAGGGCGTAGACGCCCACCGAGGAGAGCGACAGGGCGAAGAGCAGGCCCACGTCCAGGTCCGCCAGCACCAGGGGGACCTTCTGGCCCATGAAGGTCAGGTCCGCCCCGAAGGGCACCACCGCGAAGGCCAGGATGGCCGCCAGGGGCAGCAGGCCCGGCACCACCAGGAAGAGGAAGCGGTCCGCGCCCTGGGGCACGAGGTCTTCCTTCAGGAGGGCCTTCACGCCGTCGGCCAGGGGCTGGAGCAGGCCGTAGGGGCCCACCCGGTTGGGGCCGAAGCGCTGCTGGAGCCTCCCCAGGAGCTTGCGCTCCACGAGCACCAGGTAGGCCGCGCCCGTGAGCACCAGCACCAATAGCACCACCATCTTGGCCAGGAGTACGGCCCATCCCGCGAGGACAAGGGTCATGACGCCTCCTCCCCGGAGCCGTCGCCCCGTTTTTCGAGGTGGGAAAGCTCCACGATGTACCCCCGGGCCACGGCGGACTGCCAGCCGGAGTCGGGCCTGCGCGGCACAACCACCGTGGAGCGGGCCATGTTGACGGCCATGCGCACGAAGCAGTGGGCGTCTCCGATGGCGCAGGCCAGGTGGACCTGTTCATCCTGGCGCAGCTCGATGGTGGCGGCGTCCTCCTCGTGGAGCACCACCTGCGGGTGCGGGGCCAGGGCCTTGAGGATGGAGCCGTAGCTGGAGAGTTCTTCCGTGCCGAAGGCCTGCTCCGTGATGAGCAGGTCCACTCCCAGGTTCTCCGGCACGGGCGACGGCCTGGCCGCGAGCCCGGGACCGGGCGGGGAACAGAGGAAGCCCGGCTCGTCCGGGAGGCGCCCCTCCATGCAGGGCAGGGCCGAGGCCATGAGGCCCCAGGCGTCCGACGCGGCGGGACCCGGGTCCAGCCCCAGGGCGTCCATCAGGCGCAGGGCCACATCGGGGCCTGCCAGGGGGTCCGCCCCCGGGGCCTGGAGGGAAAAGCCGTGGGTGGGGTGGCCGTGGTCCAGCGACTGGGCCAGGGGTGTGCCGCAGGCGTGGGCCGGGTGCGCCCGCTGGATGCGACCCTCCTGGTTGGCGTAGCGCCCGCCCGCCTCGAAGACGGTCCGCGTGGGGAGAAAAACGTGGGCGCGGGCCATGGTGCGCGAGGGCAGGCAGTCCGCCGCCACCAGCAGTTCCAGGCGGGAGAGGGCGTCGAAGGCGCGCGAGCTGGCGGCGAAACGCCCCACCGGGTCGGCCTCCAGGCAGACCAGGGCCTTGACGCGCCCGGACTCGATGCCCTCCAGCACGTCGTCGAAGCTCGTCTCCTCGTGGGTGTTCATGAGCGCCGCACCGAAGGCGTTGGCCCCGGCCAATACGGGGAAGAATCCGGCCCGACCCAGGCGGCGGCGCATCAGTTCGGCGGCCCCGGCCAGCAGGTCCGGGGTGGAGAGGCGCACGATGTCCGAGCCGCAGACCACCACCGGGAAGGCCGCCCGGCCCAGGCGGTCGGCGAAGGCTTCCCAGCCTGGGGCGGCGTGGGCCTCGGGCATCTCGCCCGTGAAGGCTTGCAGGAAGGCGCGCTCCTCGCCGTCGGGATCGGGGAAGGCCCGGCGCAGCACGGCCCCCAGGGCGGCTTCCATGTCGTGGCGTCTGGACGGTATGTGCGTGAAGGGCAGGGGCAGCTCCACGGGCCGGGGATCGATGACCGTCACGGCCGCGCCCTTGCGGGACGCCTGGCGCAGGGAGAGCGCCAGCATGGGGGCCTCGGAGAGGGGGGCGACGCCCACCACCAGCACGGCGTCGGCCCGGGCGATATCCGCCAGGGAGACGCGCAGACCGGCCGTGAGGCCGCGCACGGCCGAGAGCATGTTGCGCTTGCGGTGGCTGCCCGTGGTGAACTCCGGCACGGGCCATCCGGCCCTGGCCGCCAGGAGCTTGAGCGCCGCCTGGCTCTCCAGGCTCTGGCGCGAGGAGCCCAGGGCCGCCACAGCGCCCGGCCCGTGGGCCGCCGCAACGGCCATCAGGCGGCGGGCGGCCTCGTCCAGGGCGTCGTCCATGGGGACGGGCGCGCCGTCCACCTGGGCCTGGCGGGGCCGCTGGGGCAGGTTCGCGTATTCGTAGCCGTGGCGTCCCCGGTCGCAGATGAAGTGGCCGTTCACGTCGGGGTTGTACCGGGCCTCGATGCGCACCATGCGGCGGTAGCGGGCGTCCACCTCCACGGCGCAGCCCAGGCTGCAATGCAGGCACACGCCCGGGGCCTGCTCCAGGTCCCAGTGGCGGGCCTGATGGCGCGAGGGCTTGTCGGTGAAGACGCCGGTGGGGCAGATCTCGGTCAGGTTGCCCGCGAAGACGCTCGACAGCGCGCCTTCCTGGTAGCGGCCGTAGCTCACGCCCCCGGCGATGCGCCGCGCTCCGAAGTCGCGGCCGCCCGCAAACTCCTGGTAGTAGCGCACGCAGCGGTAGCAGTGGATGCAGCGGTTCATTTCCTGGGCCACCAGGGGGCCCAGGTTCTGGTTGCGGTAGGTGCGCTTCCTGCCTTGGAAGGCGCGCAGGGAGTGGCCGCAGGAGATGGTGGTGTCCTGGAGCAGGCAGTGGCCGCCCTCGTCGCAGACCGGGCAGTCGTGCGGGTG
>NZ_JBZVFJ010000189.1:3273-5459 GCF_058402725.1 Fundidesulfovibrio sp.
GCAGCTTGGCGATGTGTTCGCGATACTCCAGCACCTCGGGGTGACCGGTGTCCACCACCATCTTGTCCTGGGCCTTGACCATGCAGCTCATGCGCAGACCCTTCACGGGGCCGTCGCCGAACATCACGGCGCACATGCGGCAGGAGCCCACGCCGCCCAGGGCCGGGTGGTAGCAGAAGCGCGGGATCATGATGCCAAGGCGCTCGGCCGCGTCGATGACCAGGGTCCCCGTCGGGACGCTCACCTTGAGTCCGTCGATGATCAGATCGGGCATGAGACGATCCGCCTGGGTTTGGGTCTGGGGCGCGCGCCGGGGCAGGCCCCTTCGGGCTCGCCGGGCCAGGTGAACACCCGCTGGGGTTCGCCCCGCCAGGGCAGGGCGGGCTGGGCTTTGAAGGGGCAGCCCTTGCCGTCCAGGTGGGCCTCCACCTCGCCCATGAAGTGTTCCAGGAGCGCCAGCACGGGTTCGGCCGCGCCGGGAGCGAAGGCGCAGTTGGCGTGGTCCATGAAGGCCACTGTGCGGCCCAGTTCGGCCACGTCCTCGCGGCTGGCCGAGCCGTCCTCGATGCGTCCCAGCAGGTCCAGCACCAGGGGCAGGCCGTCGCGGCAGGGGGTGCACCAGCCGCAGGATTCGCGGGCGAAGTAGTGCATCATGTTGAGCGTGGCGGCCACGAGGCAGGTGTCCTGGTCGAAGACGATGACCGCGCCGGTGCCCAGGCGGTAGCCCTGTTCGCGCATGGACTGGAAGTCCATGGGCATGTCCAGCAGGCGCTCGGGGACGAACTTGGTGGACGTGCCTCCCGGCAGGGCGGCCTTGAAGCGTTTGCCGGGGAGCATGCCGCCTGCGTGGGTGAAGACGATTTCGCGCAGGGTGGTTCCCGAGGGCAGCTCGAAGCAGCCGGGGTTGGCCACCATGCCGGAGACAGGGAAGAGCTTGGTGCCGTCGCCGCCCGGGGTGAGGGCCAGGCCCTTGAACCACGCGGCCCCGTTGCGCACGATGCCGGGCACGTGGGCCAGGGTCTCCACGTTGTTCACCACGGTGGGCTTGTTCCACAGGCCCCGCACGGCGGAGCGGAAGCCCGTCTCGATGGGGTTGGGCCGCACGCCCATGACGGCGCGCTGCTGCGCCCCGGACTCGCCGCAGATGTAGCGCCCGGCGGAGCGGTGCACGATGATGTCGAAGCAGAAGTCCGTGCCCAGGATGTTGCGGCCCAGGAAGTTGGCCTCCCGGGCCCGCTCGATCTCCAGGGTGAGCAGTTCCGCCTCCAGCTCGTAGGAGGGGCGGATGAAGATGATGCCTTTGGAGGCCCCGATGGCGTAGGCCCCCAGGGCCATGCCTTCGAGGAGCAGGTGGGGGTCGGCGTTGATGATCAGGCGGTCCTTGAAGGTGCCGGGCTCCATCTCGTCGGCGTTGCACTGCATGTAGCGCGGGTGTTCGCCGTCCTGGGGCACGCCGCCCCACTTGCGCCCGGCGGGGAAGCCCGCGCCGCCCCGGCCGCGCAGGCCCGAGTCGAGCACTTCCTGGATCACCTGGGCCGGGGCCATGGAGGCGAGCGCCTTCCTCAGGCCCTCGTAGCCGCCGTCGGCCACGTAGTCCTCCAGGGAGGCGTGGCGCCTGCCGCGACGGTGCTTGAACAGGACCGGTTCAGCCATGGTTCACCTGCACACCACGATCTCTTCGCCGTGTTCGCGCAGTCGGGCGAGGATCTCGTCGATTTTCTCGTTGGTCAGCCTGCCGTAGTACTTGCCGTTGACCAGCATGCCCGGGGCGTTCTGGCAGTCTCCGATGCAGGCCGTGGGCAGGATGGTGAACATGCCGTCGGGGGTGGTGCCGCCCACCTCGATGCCCAGCACGTCCTGGAGGTGGCGGAACACGCCGTCCACGCGGTGCATCCAGCAGACCACGCCGTCGCAGACGTGGATCACGTAGCGTCCCACGGGCTCGCGGTAGAGGAAGTCGTAGAAGGTGGCCAGCTCCTCCACTTCGGCGGGGGTCATGTCCAGGCGTCGCCCGGCCTCTTCCAGGGCCTCGTCGCAGAGGTAGCCGTAGTGGTTCTGCAGGGCGTAGAGCACGTCCACGGCGGCCTCGCGCAGGTGGTCGGCGTGGTGGACGAATCCGTCCAGGGTCTTTTCCAGCTCGTCGGGCAGCATGCGTGGGCTCGCTCCTTCTAGCGGTCGATGTCCGG
>NZ_JBZVFJ010000190.1:0-5398 GCF_058402725.1 Fundidesulfovibrio sp.
AGATGAAGGCTGTTTACCATGAATTACGAATAGTTGGAAGGTCTATTGAGGCGTATTACCGTGCAGGGGTCTCGGTTTTGTATCAACTCGACCACAGGGATGACAACGAACATGATGGTGTCTGGTCTGAGACGAACTATATTCTCTGCCAGTGCCTTGGATGTGACACGCCATCATATAGAATTGACGACTACTTTTCTGAAAACTACTCGTATGGCGAAAACGGAGAAATGCTCCTACTTCCCGAAACCACTATATACCCTTCAGCCCTCCAGGGGAAAAGCAAACTCGAAAAGCACCACTTCGCGCCATATTTAATAGTACAGATATACAATGAAACATACTCAGCCCTTTCTCATGACAACAAAATCCTCGGCGGAATTGGAATTAGGGCAATACTCGAAGCCATCTGCATTGAACAGGGAATTACGACTGGCAACTTACAAACAAAAATTGACACCCTACACACTAATGGACACATCACACAAGCAGAACGAGACTACTTCCACCGCCTTCGTTTTATGGGAAACGACGCTGCCCACGAAATTATGGCACATAAAATCGAAGAACTAATCATCGCACTGCGCATAGCTGAACACTTGATCGAAAAAACCTACATACTCCCCGAGTTGGCCAAACGCCTCAAGCCGTCGCCCTAGCGGCTGGCAATGGCCGCGTCGAAGAACTTGCCCACGCCGTACTCCCTGCGCCGGAAGAACTTCTCCGGGTCCGGGCCGATGAGCTGCATCTCCGGGTGGGTGCGCTGCACGTCGAGGGCGATGTGCAGCTCCTTGGTGCAGCCCGTGGAGAAGGTGGCGTCCTTGCCGGCCCAGACCGGGGGCACGGTGCGCCCCATCAGCTCGAAGGCCGTCTCGATGTCCTGGCTGGTCTGGAAGCGCCAGACGTTGATGTAGCCGGAGCGCTGCACCTTCTCCCACATGAACATCAGGTCGTCTGCGTCCATGCCCTCCTCGAAGTGCTCGGCGGGGCTGATGATGAACGTGCCCGCCAGGCGCGCGCGCAGGTGCTTCACGAAGGCGTTGAGCACGCGGATGGCCGTGTCGGTCTCGTGGGGGATGGAGCCCACGATGGCCGAATAGAACATCACGGTCTTGCCCGAGGCCTTCTCTGAGCGCATGCGCGCGATGATGGCGTCGGCCTTGGCGGTGATCTCGGGCTCCGTGAAGGAGCGCAGCCCCGAGGGCCTGGGCTTGAACTCGGCGCGCAGGTCGTCGCCCGAATCCAGGCGGATGCAGACCACGTCGCGCGTGAACTTCACGGAGGTCTGCATGATGCGCCGGTGGTTCTGCTCACCCTTGGCGATCACCAGGTCGGACTCCTTCCAGGCCCGGGCGAAGGTGACGCTCGTCTTGTAGAGGTTCAGCCGCTCGCGCGATCCGTCGGAGATCACCAGGAAGGGGTTCTCCTTGATGGCCTGGAGCAGGCCGTTCTTGCTCATGCGCGGGTCGGCCAGGATGCGCGCCCCGGCGAGGGCCTGGACGAGCACGGGGTCCTCCTCGGCGTCCCAGATGGTGGGCGCGTCGAAGAAGAAGCCGTCCTTGAGGGCCAGGATCACGCGGTGGCCCATGCGCAAAAGCGCCCGCACGGCCAGGATGTCGAAAACGATGCCCCCGGCGGCGTCGGGCAGGTAGAGGATCTTCATGGACTTGGGCCGCCCCGGGTCCAGCACCCGGCGCAGCACCTCCGAGGAGGAGCAGCGCGTCAGCTCCTGCTCGATCTGCTCGGGCGAGGGGTCGAAGGAGTCCTCCTCCCAGACGCGGCTCCACACGGAGAGGCACAGAAGCCGCGTGATTTCCAGCATGTCCAGGTCGAAGCGCATGTCGCGGATGGTGGCGCAGTGGAAGCTCAGGCCCGGGCAGGTGCCCAGGGCGGCGCTCATGGCGTGGGAGTCCAGGAAGCGGGAGGCGCGCCGGTTCATCAGGCGCTTGCGGTCGCGGTGGGGGTCGTCCTGCCCGGCCTGGGCCAGGAAGATGGACGTGAGCCGCTTGAGCAGCCGCGAGGGGATGAGCACCGGCGCGTTGACGGCCTGGCGGTACTTGTGGTCGCACAGGGCCAGGATCATCATCTTCTCGTATTCGCCGGGGCAATGGCTCTCGATGAGCTCCAGCACCTGCCGCCACACCCTTGCGTAGGCGTCCATGAGGGAGGGCTCCTGGTGCTTTTCAAGCAGATGGCCCAGCATGGCGTCGGAACAGGGCACGTAGATCTCGTCCGGGCCGAGCGCCGCCATGAACCGGATCTGCTCGGGCGAGGCGTTGCGCAGCGGATCGATGGAGTGCTCGATGTGGTTCTCGCTCATGAAGTGCAGAAGCCAGGCGTCCAGGAGCGGATCCTTGCCGTAGCGCAGCTCGGCGGGCTGCCCGATGGTGGGGAAGTGCACGGGAGTCATGGTGCGGTTATCGCTCGCGAATGAATCCCTTGTCCAGGAGTTTGCCGAAATAGGAGTGGCGTCCCACGGCGACGAGGTTCAGGCAGTAGGGGGCGCGGCGCACGCGCACCCAGTCGCCCTGGCGCAGGTCGAAGGTGGCCTGGCCGTCGCAGGTGAGCACCACCTCGGCCGTGGCCTCCTCCACGCCCAGGTCCAGCGGGCGGTCGGTAGGAAGGACCATGGGCCGGAAATCGCTCAAAAAAGGGCAGATGGGCGTGAGCGTGAGCACCTGGAGTTCCGGGTGCACCAGCGGCCCCCCGGCGCTCATGGAGTAGGCCGTGGCCCCGGTGGGGGTGGCGGCCACCATGCCGTCGGCGCGGAACCCGCCCAGGCGCTCGCCCCCGAACACCACGCCCACCTTGATGAGCCGGGCCATGGAGCCGCGCACCACCACGTCGTTGACGGCGGGGCTTTTGAACACGCGGCGTCCCTGGCGGGCCACCTCGGCTGTGAGCATGGTCAGTCGGCTCACGGCGAAGCCCTTCACCAGGGCCATCTCCAGTGGCCTGCGCCAGTCCTCCCCGGCGATCTGGGTCAGAAAGCCCAGGCGTCCCAGGTTGATGCCCAGAAGCGGGGCCTGGGCCTCGCCCATCTTGCGGGCCACGCTGATCATGGTGCCGTCGCCGCCCAACACCACGACCAGCCCGGGGGCGGGTTCCCGGCCGATGAAGCAGGAGGCGTCTGAGCAGCCCTCGTGGTCGGTGCGGTTCTCCACCACGCGGGCGCGAGCGCCCTTCTCCGCCACCCAGGCGGCGATTTCCTCCGCGAACGCCCCCGCCTGGGCGTCTCCGGACTTGACCACGACGAGCACATCGCGCACGGCTGTCTGCATGCCGCCCGTCTAGAGCAAAGCGCCCCGGGCTTCAAGCCCGGGAAGGACGCGCCGGGAATTTTCGCCCGGCCCCTAAAGAAGATTCGTCCCACGGCCGATAGGCCCAATGACGAGCGAGGAGAATCGAGCATGGCCGCCAATCCTGCCCTGATCCGCAACATGCTGCGCACCTACGGGCGGCAGGTCACCACCGCGAGGCGGCTGGCGCGCTACCGGCGCACGCTGCGGGCGGCCGGGGCGGAGGACGAGGTCGAGATTTCCCGCGAGGCCAAGCGCCGCGAACTGGTGCACAAGGTGGCCGCGGAGATCGTGGAGAGCCTCATCGTCACGGGTTCGGAAAACCCTGTGGTTGTGGACATCAAGAAGGATCTTGAGGCCGCGTTCAGGACGAAGTTCCACTTCGCCTATCCTCCGGAAGAACAGGACTTGCAAATCTTCCGGCTGCTGGGCGACAACGACGCGGTGGAAGTGACGGGCCAGGAGAGGGTGCGCGTGCTGGAGACGCTCTGGCGCATCGCCCTGGAACGGGTCGACGAAACGATGCTTTAGCGGAAGGATTTCCGCTTCGCATGGGCGCAGCGACCGGCAGGCCGCCTGGGGAGACGGCCTCATCCGAGCAAGGAACCGGGCTCTGCGTCAGGACGGGTTCGCCCCGTCCGGGAGGGGATCATGGACATCAAAAAGATTCTGGGAGGATCTGGCCCCTACATTCAGTCCAAGGTGGAGAAGGGCGAGGAATCCACGGCGTCGGCCAAGGTCGAGAAGGCCAAGGCCAAGGCGAGAAGCCAATCTTCCGGCAGCGGGGACCGGGTTTCCGTGTCGGGAGACGCCAAGCTGGTGGCCGAGGCCGCCAAGGCAGCCCAGGAGTCCCCGGACATCCGGGTGGAAAGGGTGGAGGCCCTGCGCGCGCAGGTGCAGTCGGGAACCTACAACCTCGATGCGCGGCGCATCGCGCAGAAGCTGGTCGAGAGCGATCTGGAATTTCTGAAGTAGCGGCGGGCGCAAGGCCCGGGAGGAAAGGTCGCATGGACAGACAGGCCCGCTCGCCAGGGTCCGGGGGAAGAATTGCCCGGTTCCTGGCGAGGCTTGCCGTTTCCCTTCCTGGCCTTGACCAGGCAATACCTCCCTTCAGCTACCGGTCCCGGCCGCGCCGCGCGCCAGCAACTCCCCCCGTTCGATGCACTCCAGCCCGTGGCTGCCTGAAAACTCCCGCAGGCTCCGATCGAGCGCCTTGAAAACCGACGGATCGCGCAGATCGGCCTTGCGGCACAGATCGCAGACCCGGCACACCCCCGCCTGATCCTGGGCCTGGCGCAGCGTGGCGAAGAGCCCGCCCTGCCAGGCGTCCAGGAAGGGGCGCGAGGCCTTGAAGTCCACCGGCGCGCCCCGCCCGTAGTTGAGCCCGGCCAAGGGGCCGCAGCAGGGATAGAGGAAGTGGCTTGCCGCCACGTCCCCCATGGTCCTGTTCACGGTGCCCACGTAGCCCTGCCGCCACAGATACGGGCAGCGTCCGGCCTCCCCCACCCCTTCGAGACGGCGCAGGAAATCCCAGAAAGCGAATTCGCCCGTTTCCACGCGGGCATAATCCTTGAGCGGGCGGAGTTCCAGGCCGAAACGGCTGGCGCGGCTCCCGGCGCTGGGGTTGGGGATCTCCAGGGAGACCTCGTGGCGGCGCGCCTCCTCCAGAACCTCGGGCCAGAGCCTGTCGAAGGTTTCCTGGGCGTGCTTGTAGGACATCTCGGGCCCGAACTTGTCCTCCCCGCCGTAGCCGAAGGAAGAGAACGGGAAGAATGAGAGCCTGTCCACCCCCAGCTTGCGGCAGAGCCCGGGCATGGCCGGCATTTCCTCCACGTTGGCCTTCGTGAGCACCACCGTGGCGTAGACCAGGGGATGCAGGGCCCCTGCCCTGAGCTTGGCCTCCTTGAGGGCCAGGAGGTTCTTCTCCACCCGGATGAAGTGGTCCTGGCCGCAAAGAACCTCCCAAGTCTCCCGGCTGGCGGCGTTCAGCGAGACGGAGATCCAGCGCACCCGCCCCGGCAGGGCCTCCAACAGGGAGCGCCTGCCCAGGAGCACCCCGTTGGTGAAGAAGTTCATGGCGACATGGGGGTGGTGCTCGT
>NZ_JBZVFJ010000191.1:0-5245 GCF_058402725.1 Fundidesulfovibrio sp.
CGTGGAACATGCGGGCCACGGGGGTGTAGTGGAGCGTCTGGGGGCTCTGGGCCTGGGCGGCCTCGTCGGCCAGGCGCTTGTGCTGCTTGTCGCCCTTGGGCCGGGGGGCCTTGTAGGCTTCCAGGAGCGCCGCGAAGTCCTGCCGGGAGAGACCCGCGAGCCTGCGCGCGAAGGGCTCCCAGGGCGCGGGCCAGGCCATGTCCGGGAAGAGGGGGCGCGGGCTGGCGAGGACCTTGCGCGAGAGGGAGAAGGGAAAATCGAACCCCGCCACGGCGGGCTCACCGGAGAGCAGGTGCGCGGCCAGGGCCTCGTAGGCCCGGTCGCCCGACCCCTCGAACACGGCCAGGGACTCAACGCGGAGCACGCCGCCCTCCAGGCGCGCGTCGGCGCAGACCAGGGGCTTGGTCCGGCCCGGGGCGCTGGTGAAGTCCACTCCATGGATGCGCATGGGGTGCTCCTGCATGCGCCCTTCTGTCCAGGCCGGCCCGAAGGGCGTCCCAAGAAGCCGCCTTGCAACGCGTCTAGCAGCGCACGCTGGCGGCCAGTCCGCCCTGGGCGGTCTCCTTGTATTTGGCGCACATGTCGCGTCCGGTCTCGGCCATGGCGCGCATGGCCTGGTCCAGGCCCACCATGTGGTGTCCCGGGGTCTCGGCGGCGGCGATCTGGTAGGCGGCGTAGGCCTTCACCGCGCCCATGGCGTTGCGCTCGATGCAGGGGATCTGCACGTAGCCCTGCACCGGGTCGCAGGTCAGGCCCAGGTGGTGCTCCAGGGCCGTCTCGGCGGCGTTCTCCACCACGGCGGGCGAGTGGCCGTGCACCTGCGCCAGGTACGCGGCGGCCATGGCCGAGGCCACGCCCACCTCGCCCTGGCAGCCCACCTCGGCCCCGCTCACCGAGGCGTTGTGCTTGGCCAGCATGCCCACCAGGGCGGCGGCCAGCAGGGCCTCGCGCTGGTCCTTGCGGAACACTCCGGCCGTGGGCCGCAGGTTCTTGGTGACGTAGAGCACCGCGGGCAGCACGCCCGAGGCCCCGGCCGTGGGGGCCGTGACGATGGTGTGGCCCGAGGCGTTCTCCTCGGCGGCGGCGAAGGCGCAGGCGCACAGGGCCAGGATGGGGCGGTCCTGTTGCTGGGGGTCCTGGCGGTAGCGCTCGAAGAGGGCCTTGGCCTTGCGGTGCAGGCCCAGGGGGCCGGGCAGCACGCCGTCGGCCTCCAGGCCGCGCTCCACGGCGTCCTCCATGGCGCGCATGATGCGCTCCAGGCCCGAGGCGATCTCCTGGGGCGTACGCCCGGTGAGCGCCGCCTCGTTGGCCAGGAGGATCTCGGGGAGCGAAAGCCCCGTGGAGGCGGCCAGGGCGCGCAGATCGGCCATGGTCTCGTAGGGGTGGGGCGGGGCCGGACGTTCTTGTGGCGTGTCGCCCTCCCACTCCACGAACCCCCCGCCAACGGACCAGGCCTCGCGCTCCACGAGGGCTTTGCCGTCGGCGTCCAGGAGCCGGAACACCAGGGTGTTGGGGTGGCGCCTGGGCAGGGTGAGCAGGTCGAAGACCACGCAGTCCTCGGAGACGGGCAGCGTGATCGCCCCGAGCTTCAACTCTCCGGCTCCGAAGGAGGCCATGGCGTCCAGGATGTCCGGCGGGCAGGTCTCCGGGCGGTTGCCCAGGAGCCCCGCCAGCACGGCGCGCAGGGTGCCGTGGCCGCGCCCGGTGGCGGCCAGGGAGCCCTGGAGGGTCACCTTCAGGCCGCGCGCCAGGGCCAGCCGGTCGGCCGGGAGGCGTGCGGCCTGCTCCATGAAGTCCGCGGCGGCGGTCATGGGGCCGATGGTGTGGGAGCTCGACGGGCCGGGCCCGACCTTCAGAAGCTCGAACACGGAGGTGGTGACCGGGCACATGGGCCGAGAGTCGCCGGGCAGGGGGCGCAGGGGCATGGAGTACCTCTACTTCTTCTTTGCCGAAGGGAGTTTGGCGGAGACCCAGGCCGCCGCCTCGTCGAGCCAGCGGGCCTCCTTGACCGAGAGGATCCAGCCCAGCAGGCCGAGCACGATGAATTTCCACCACGGCGCGAAGGAGGCAACGGCCACGTCCAGGTAGCTGAGCACCGGCTGATGGACCAGGTAGATGGCGTAGGAGGCCCCCGAGAGCCAGAGCACGCCGGGTCTTTCGCCCCAGCGGGCTGCCTGGGGCAGGGAGAAAAGGGCCAGGAAGAGGGCCAGGGTCCAGGCGATGCCGGCGAACCAGGGCGTGGGCAGGCCGATCCAGGGGGCCACGAGGCAGTAGGCGCAGGCGCCGAAGATCAGGCCGCCCAGCTTGGCGTCGGCCAGGAAGGGGCGGTCCGGGTCCTGCTTCCAGAGCTTGGCCATCCACATGCCCATGAGGAACTCGGGCAGGCGCGAAGGCAGGTTGAAGGAGGAGAGGAAGGCCAGCGTGCCCCCCAGCCCGTCGGGCGAGGCCTGGCCCCAGAGCTTGACGAACTCCGTGAGGGTCCACAGCACGAGGGTGGCCGCCACCGTGACGCATTCCAGGCCGTAGCGCCGCGTGACCTTGAGGATGAGCGGCCAGGCCAGGGTGAACTGGAACAGCAGGCCCAGCCACCAGTAGGCCGCCGTGTTGGACATGAAGGACTGGGTGCGCAGCGGGTCCAGGAAGAGCAGATGGTAGAGGGCCGGGGGCAGCCAGTCGCCGGGGGAGGTGACGCGGTAGACCACGGCGTTGCCCAGCACCACCAGGAGCACGGCCAGGTAGTAGTGGGGGCAGAGCCTGGCCAGGCGCTTGGGGACGAAATCGCGCAGATGGGGGATGGGCGCCGGGTTCTCGCCCACGTAGGGCAGGGCCAGGAGGAAGCTGGTCATCACGTTGAACACGGCCACGCCCAGGGCCAGGTCCACGAAGAAGTGGCCCAGGATGGTCCCCGCGTAGGCGTCGCGCAGGGGGCCGATGCCCTGGAAGAGGTGGTGGACGAAGATGCCGACCATGGCGGCGGCGCGGATGAAATGCAGTTGGGGGATCTCACGCTTCACGGAGGCCTCGTCGGGTGGATGTTAGAGGAAACGGATCACGGCCAGGGTGAGGTCGTCCTGGGGCGGCGCTGCGTCCAGGAAGTCCTTCCAGTCGGCCACCACGGCGTCGAGGATCTCCTGGGCCGTGGCCTGGGCGTTGTCGCGCACCACCTGGCGCAGCCTGTCTTTGCCGTACATGGAGCCGTCGGGGGCGAAGCCCTCCCAGAGGCCGTCGGTGCCCAGCACCACGATCTGCCCGGCGGGCCACTGCTTGAGGCGTCCGGGGAGGTAGGCGCTCTCCTGGTCCACGGCGAGGGGCAGGCCGCGCCCGGCCAGTTCGGAGAAGGCGTCCTGGGCGGGGTCGTAGAGGATTGCGGGGTCGTGCCCGGCGCGGACCCATTCCACGGTCCTGGCGCGGGGGTCGATGACCAGCATGAAGAGCGTGATGAAGTGGCCGCTGCCCGCCACGTCGCGGGAAAGGTGGCGGTTGAGGGTGGTGACGATGCGCGAGGTGTCGGAGAGGCACAGCGCGCCCTGGCGCAGGAAGCCCCTGGCCGAGGCCATGAGCAGGGCCGAGTCCACGCCGTGGCCCGAAACGTCGGCCACCACCACGGCCAGGGAGTCTCCGGCCAGCTCGAGGAAGTCGTAGTAGTCGCCGCCGGTCTGGCCGGAGTAGGAGGCCGTGGCGGCCATGTCCAGGCCGTCGCGCACGGGGATCTGCCCGGGCAGGAGGCTGCGCTGCACGGCCTTGGCCTGCTCCAGGGCGTTCATGAGTTCCGTGCGGTGCTTGAGGCCCTCGATCATGGCGTTGGTGCGCGCGGCGATCACCCCGAACTCGTCGGCCGTGGCCACGGGGATGCGCCGGGAGAGGTCGCCCTTGCTCACGGATTCCAGCACGCCGGTCTGTTCGGCCAGGAGCCTGCGCAGGTTCTCGGCGTAGCGCACGATCACCAGGCCCACGCCCGCCACCAGCACGGCCGTGACGTAGACCACCTCCAGCGTGACCGAGCGTTTGGCCTGGGCCAGGGCGGCCGGGTCGGCGGCGTGCATGGCCAGCCAGTCCACGCCGTTGGCCAGGATGATGGTGATGAGCGCGGCCACGAAGACGGCGGAGCTCACGGCCACCAGGGCCAGCTTGCGGGCCATGGGGTGCACGGATTCGGGGGGGGTGCGCCAGTTCTTGGTGCAGGCGCGGTCGATGATCAGGCGCTGGCGGGTGATGGCCGAGTCGAGCGCCAGCAGGAAGGCCAGCGCGCCCATGCCCACGAAGAGCTTGAAGCCGCTGAAGGGGGGAAAGCCAAGGGCCAGGGTGTTGAAGATCCCTGCCAGCCCGCCGGCGGCGAGGCCCAGGGCGAGGTCCAGCAGGAACTGGCGTCGCGGCTGGCCGAAGATGTCCGCGCCGTCCAGCAGGGCCTTCTCCAGGGGGATCCGGGCCAGCAGGACCACGGTCGACGCCGCGAGGACGATGGCCCCCAGGTGCACGGGGGGCAGCGAGTCCATGAAGGGTCAGACCCGGCCGCCGTAGATGGCCAGGAGCACCGACCCCAGAAGGTATCCCGCGCACAGCCGCAGGGGGAACGCCTTGTTCATGTCCCGAGGATATCCCAGACCCGGCCGGGTGGAAACACGAAAGTGCCCCGGCGCGTGCCGCCCGCATCCCGTTGACGTGCGGAGGGGGGGGGGCGGTGCGGGGCAGGCCGCCCTCGGACCCGGCTGTCTGCGCCCGCCCTGGCGCGCGGCCCGGCGCGGGGCAGGCCGCCTCCTGTCCGGCGTCCTGCCCGCGCGTGGCGCCGCGCGTTGTCCGGCCGCTACTTGCCGAAGGGGCAGTGGGGGAAGGTGCAGCGCTTGCAGTCCATGCAGAAGCCGCCGTGCCCCATGCGCGCCAGGAGCGCGCGCGTGACGGGCACGCCCGCCAGCACCCGGGGCAGCAGGAGGTCCAGGCTGGTGGTCTTGTGGAAGAGCGCGCAGGCCGGGACGCCCATGACGGGCACGTTGCCGATGCGCCCCACCAGGGTCATGTTGCCGGGGAGCACGGGCATGCCGAAGAGGTGGTCATCGAGCCCGGCGTCCAGCAGGCCCTGGAGGGTCACGTCGCCGGGGTCCACGCTCATGCCCGCCGTGGTGAAGAGGAAGTCGCACCCGGCGTCGAGCAGTTCGCGCACGCCCCGGGCGATGGCCGCGGCGTCGTCGGGGGCGAAGCGGGTCTCGGCCAGACCGGAGCCCAAGGGGGTCAGCTTGGCCGCCAGCACGGG
>NZ_JBZVFJ010000192.1:0-5241 GCF_058402725.1 Fundidesulfovibrio sp.
CAGAAACCCAAGACCTGGGGCTCTTCCGAAGAGATGCGCCGCAAGGACGAACTCTACCGTCTGGGCCTGACCGTGGAGCACAACACCGGTCCGGCCAGCCCCGGCGCGGGCTCCTGCATCTTCCTGCACGTGTGGCGCAACGCCGAAACCGGAACGGCGGGCTGCACGGCCATGGCCCTCAAGGACCTGGAACGGCTGGCCGCCTGGCTGGACCCGGCCAAACGTCCCGTGTTCGTGGCCCTGCCCGCCGGACTGGCCAAGGCCTACGCCCGCCCCCTCGGGCTGCCCTGAGCGGCCCGGGCCTGTCGGGCCTGGGCTGCACGCCCCTCCGCCACAGGATACGCCCCCCCTTTCCGAACCGTCCGGGCGGCTGAGCGGCGCGGCCGCCCCGCAGCGCCCGGCGGCCCAGCACCACCGGCAGGGGGAACCATCCGCCGCCTGGGTCGGCGGCGGGATCTTTCCATCCGGGCGCGGACCAGCCCCCGGATGTTGTGCCCCGTGAAGCCGCGACAGGGCCATCCCCCGACAGGCTGCTTCAGGCTTTCGATCCCTGCGGACTGAAGTTCCGACCGAGGCTTTGGCACTCCCTGTGCATGGAGTTTGGGAGCCTCCCCAATGTGCCGCTATCCGGCGCTGCGGGCGAACCAGTCCAGGATGGCCTCGCAGAAGTCGGGCAGGTCGGCCGGGCGGCGGCTGCTGACGAGGTTGCGGTCCACCACCACGGAGGCGTCCTCCCAGACGGCCCCGGCGTTCTCCAGGTCGTCCCTGAGGGCCACGCAGCCCGTGACGCGGTAGCCGCGCACGATCCTGGCCGAGATGGGCACCCACCCCGCATGGCAGATGAAGGCCACGAGCTTTCCGGCCTCGTGGAAGGCGCGGGTGAGGGCCATGGCCTTGGCGTCGCGGCGCAGGATGTCCGGGGCGAAGCCGCCGGGCACGATGAGGGCGTCGAAATCCTTCGCGTGGAGGTCCTTGAGGCAGGCGTCGGAGACGCACGGATAGGTGTGCTTGCCGGTGTAAAGGCGTCCGGCGGGGTCGAGCCCTGCCACCACCGCCTCGGCCCCGGCCTCGATCATGCGCAGTCTGGGATACCAGAGTTCCAGGTCTTCGTAGGTGTCGGCCACCTGGATGAGAATGCGTTTGCCGGTGAGGGGCTTGGACATGATGTTCCTCCTTGAACGGATCGTGAAGAGGGGTGCATACCCCGGACAGGCCGGACGGGTCCAGAGAAGAGGGCGTGGAGCCTGGAACCCTGCGGGAAAACTTCCGCAACTCCTGTATCCGCCCTTGCCAGAATCACGACTGAGCGTCTATGGAAGGTCACCCTTGCCGGGGGCGGTCGGCCACGCCCAGGTCCGTTTGCCGACGCCTGGCGCTCGCCGCACGCCTGTCCGGCAGGCATTCATCACGGGCACGCTCCACCGCCCGGCGTGGCGCAACACTCCACCGGGAAGGCAGCCACCTTGAAAGCAGAACACGTCGACCACGACGCGCCGGACATCGGCGTACGCGAGCTCCTGCGCAAGGCAGGGATCGACAGGAACGACCTCGCGGACGGCTTCGGCGAGGGCGGCCAGGCCTATGCCGACCTTCTCTACCACCTGACGCGGATGCGCTTTTCCGTCGAGGACTCGCTGCGCTACTGGAAGGAGATCCTCACCAACCTGGACAGCCTGAACGCATCCCAGGGGCGCGACGTAGGGCTTCGCGTGGCCATCTGCGACTACTTCCTGAACCTCCACCCGAAGCTGCGAAGCCCGATCCTGGTGGAAATGAAGCTCTTGCTGCGCAAGGAAAGCGGCAGCCTGGTCGACGAGCTCACGGGCCTCTACAACCGTCATTACTTCAAAAAATCGCTCCACCGCGAGATCGAACGGTTCAAGCGCTTCCAGCACCGCTTCTCCCTGATCATGCTCGTCCTCGACGACTTCCGGCAGGTCACGGACACCTACGGACAGCCCGGCGGGGACGACGCCCTCCGGGCCGTGGCCAGGGCCCTCGACGAGGCTGCCCGGGACACCGACCATATCGTGCGCTACGGGTCCGACACGTTCGCCCTGATCCTGCCCGAGACCAACTGCGACCAGTCCATGGCCGCAGCTGAACGGCTGCGGCAGATCGTGGAGTGCACCCCCGTCAACCTGCGCGACACGCCCGTGGCCCTGACCGCCAGCCTGGGCGTGGCCTGTTTTCCCGAGGACGCCATCAACGCCAAGACCCTGCTGGAGAGGGTCGAGACGGCCCTGACGGAGGCCGGGCGCACGGGGAACTGCGTCTTTTCCTTCTCGGGCAAGGACGCGGGCGCGACGGGCAAGGCCCCTGACCACAAGCCCGTGACGGCCACTGTGCTGCGCGTCTCCTCCCGGAGCATGCTCTGCAAGTCGTCCACGGTGATCCTGCCGGGCATGGAAGTGGACATCGTGGTCCCGGGCGAGCACCCCGGAGAATCCGACACGCACCTGGGATGCCGCGTGATGCGCGTGCTGCGCCGGGAATGCCAGGCGGCGGAAGGTCCGTGCACCTTCACCGTGCCCCTCGAAGTGGTCACTGCGGAGGAGCGCCGCGTGCTGCTCCACGGCTACCTCTTCAGCGACAGGCCCGGCATGCCCTGACCCGTTGCGTCCGGGCGGCGGAGAACGGCGCTGACCGGGATCCGGGGTCCGGAGGGAAGACGGCAGGGGCTCCCGTGAGCGCCCCTTCGGCACGCGGCGCATTCCTGCCCCATGTCGGGCCTTGCCGCGCCGATCAGCCGAAGCGTGCGCCGAAGCGCTCGGCGATCGCGTTGCCCAGGGGGCCTGACAGGGAAACCATGGCCAGGAGCCACCCTGTTTCCGCGTCCCGGACCGACAGGTAGCCGCCGTTTACCTTGAGTTCCAGGCCCTGTTCCTCCAGCCGGTCCAGGAAATCGCCGTGATCGGACGCCCGCGCCAGGGCCGCGCGCACCTTCACCACGGCCTCCGAGGCCACCTTGCTCTCCCTGTCGAGGTCGCGCCGGTCGGGCCTGGATTCGGCAACTTCCTCAAGCGGCTCCGGCCTTTGGGGAGGATCGTCCCCGACGGGCCGCCCGCCCGCCCCCGCGCCGAGACCCAGGTGATTGCGCACCTGGTCGAGGAACGCCTGGCCGTATTGCGCGAGCTTCTTCTCGCCAACGCCGTGGATCGCCGCCATTTCCTCCAGGGACCGCGGCTTGCGTTCGGCCATGTCGAGGAGAGTCCGGTCCGAAAAGACGACGAACGCCGGGACGCCCTGCTGCTTGGCCAGCCCGTTGCGCAGAACCTTCAGGGCCGTGAGCAGCCTGTCCGCCACCTGCCCCACGGGGTTCGGCCGTGCGGACGCACGGCCCCGCTTGCCCCGCGCGGGCGCTTCGTCCAGCAGGTCGCCCCGCATCCGGACGCGCTCCGCGCCGCGCAGCACCGACCACCCCTTTGCCGTCACCTTCCAGCAGCCGTGGTTCACGATGTCCAGCGTGGCCAGCCCCGAGCCCATCAGCTGCCGGAAGACGGCGCGCCAGTGCCGTGCGTCGCACTCCTTGCCGACCCCGAAGGTGGGCAGCTCGTGGTGGCCGCAGCGCTCCACGGCGTCGGTGCGCTTGCCGAGCAGGATGTTCACTAGGTGCTCCATGCCGAAGCGCTCGCCCGTGCGCACCATGGCGGACATGGCCTTCTGGGCGTCGATGGTGCCGTCGCGCACCGTGCAGCCGCTTTGGCACACGTCGCAGTTGCCGCAGGGAGGGGCCTCCTCCCCGAAATAGGCCAGCAGCGTCTGGCGGCGGCAGCGGGGCGTCTCGCACAGGGCGATGAGCGCGCCCAGGCGGTGCGTCTCGATGCGCTTCTGGTCCTCCCCGGCCTCGCTCTCCGCGATCTGGGCGCGCCGGAGGCGGATGTCGTCCAGGCCGTAGAGGGTCAGGGTGTCGGCGGGCAGGCCGTCGCGCCCGGCCCGGCCGATCTCCTGGTAGTAGGCCTCGATGCTCTTGGGCATGCTGGCGTGGCAGACGAAGCGCACGTCGGGCTTGTCGATGCCCATGCCGAAGGCGATGGTGGCGGCCATCACCACGCCGTCCTCCTGCTGGAAGCGGGCCTGGTTCTCGCGGCGCTGGTCCTGCTCCATCCCGGCGTGGTAGGGCAGCGCGTCCCGGCCGCTCTCGGAGAGCGCCTCTGCGAAGCGTTCGGTCTCCCTGCGCGTGGCGCAGTAGACGATGCCGCTCTCGCCCGGGTGCTTGGCGACGAAATCGAGCACCTGGCGGCGGGCGTTGTCCTTGGGGGCCATGGCCAGGCGGATGTTGGGGCGGTCGAACCCGTGCACGAACACGTGCGGGGGCCTGGAGAAGAGGCGCGCCGCGATGTCCGCGCGCGTGGCCTCGTCGGCGGTGGCGGTGAAGGCCAGAAGCTGCACGTCTCCGAAGGCCTGGGCGGCGTGGCTCAGCTCCAGGTATTCCGGCCGGAAGTCGTGGCCCCATTGCGACACGCAGTGGGCCTCGTCCACCACCAGACGCCGGACGGCGCAGCCCTGCAGCAGTTCGAGCGTGTTGCCCCGCAACAGACGCTCGGGGGCCACGTAAAGGAGCCGGGCTTCGCCTGAGCGCGCGGCGCGCAGGGCCTGGGAGTTCTCGGCGGAGCTCTGCCCCGAGTTGAGCGCATAGGCGGCCACGCCCAGCGCCCGCAACTGGCTCACCTGATCCGTCATGAGGGCGATGAGCGGCGAGACGACCACGGTGAGCCCTCCCCCGGTCAGCGCGGGCAGCTGATAACAGAGCGACTTGCCGCTTCCCGTAGGCATCACCGCCAGCACGTCCTCCCCCGCCAACGCGGCCGCGACCACCGCATCCTGGCCCGGCCGGAAGGAACTGAACCCGAATACCCGGCGCAAGACGGGCAGGACGCTGGAAGTATCGTAGGACATGGATTGATTATTGGAGGAATCACGCATGGCTTGACGGTCACGCGATACACGACAACGGGGCAGGGCGCAAGGTGGGGGGGCATCCGACTAAGGTGGGTTTTCTTGGCTGAAGCACATTCACCCATCAATCAACAAACATATAATTATTTACAAAAGGATGATACACAAACACTTTCCTTGCAATCCCTCCTTGCATCGCCTATTACCGATGAGCCATCTGAATATATTTTCACTCATTCAGTATGGCCACATGACAACATGTAGACATTCTTCCGAAACATCCAACCATGAGACCCCTGCGTAATACGCTGAGGCGCGTGCCTGATCCCCCTCGGCGGCGCA
>NZ_JBZVFJ010000193.1:0-5198 GCF_058402725.1 Fundidesulfovibrio sp.
GGCGACAGCAGGAGCTCGTCCCCGCCCCCGAACAGCTCGCCCAGCAGGGACGCCGCCGACTCCGCATCGGGCGTGTCGCCCAGGGCGAAGTTCTCCAGCACCAGGGTGTCGCGCGGGCACACGAAAAGCTCGCACACCGAGGGCAGCCCGTCGCGCCCGGCCCGGCCCACCTCCTGGGCGTAGCTCTCCACGCCCTTGGGCAGGTTGTAGTGGTAGACGGAGCGCAGATCGGCCTTGTCCACACCCATCCCGAAGGCGATGGTGGCCACCACCGTCAGCTCCCCCGAGGCCATGAAGGCCTCCTGCACCGCCTCGCGTTCCTCCTGGGCCATGCCCGCGTGGTAGGCCCGGGCCTCCACGCCGTGCTCCCGCAGCCACTGCGCCACCGTCTCCGCCGTCTTCTGCAAGGTGACGTACACCAGCGCCGCACCCTTGGGACGCCCGCGCAGCCGCTCCAGCAACAGCTGACGCCGCGTCGAGGGCGTGGCCGCCGTGGCCCGCAGCTCCAGGTTGGGGCGGTAGAAGCCCGTGTGCACCACGTCGTCCTGGGCCACGCCGAAGCCGTTCGCGATGTCGGCCGCCGTGTCCCGGTCCGCCGTGGCCGTCAGCGCCAGCACGCGCTCCACGCCCAGCTCCCGGGCCGTGCGCGCGATCTTCAGGTACTCCGGGCGGAAGTTGTGCCCCCACTGGCTGATGCAGTGGGCCTCGTCCACCGCCAAGAGCGACACCCGCACGCGCCGGATCACGCCCAGAAACCGCTCGTTGGAAAGCCGCTCCGGGGAGATGTACAGGATCTTCAGCTCACCGGCACGCAGCCTGCCCAGAACGTCCCGGGCCTGCTGCGCATCCAGGCTCGAATCGTAGCGCGCCGCCGGGAGGCCCCGCGAGGTCAAGAAGTCCATCTGGTCCTTCATGAGCGCCAAGAGCGGCGACACCACCAGCGTCACGCCCGGCATCAACAGCGCGGGCAACTGGTAGCACAGGCTCTTGCCGCCCCCCGTGGGGAAGATCGCCAGCACGCTGCGGCCCGACAGCAGCCGGGCGACGGCGTCAGCCTGGCCGGGCCGCAAGGACTCGAACCCGAACGCCTCCCGCAAGAGCGGCAGCACGGCAGGGGGCAGGGGAGGGCTGGCGGCTGCCATGGACATGTCCTAGTGGTTGTTGGGGTGGAGCACCGGGACCGGCAACACAGTCCCACCCGGTGAAGCCCGCGAAGCAAAAAGGGATTCCAAAGGGCGTAGCCCTTTGGCCGCCGGAGGCTTCTTCGGCCAACCTGCCGCCCGCAACGGCTTCGCCCTGGCTAGACGTCCTGCAGGGGCTGTCCCAGAGCCTTTTCGATCCTCGCCCGCACGGCTTTGGCGCGGTTCTCGCCGCGCGTGACGCTGGCCAGACGTTCGGGGTTGTCCTTCCAGGTGTTCTTCCAGATGCTGTAGCGGTCCTCGATGGAGACGCGGTTCACACGGCGGTAGCTCTTGTCCGCGATGTAGACCACCTCGGCCTCGGTGATGGGCTCGTCCGGGGCTGGGGTGCGGCCGCCCAGGCGGGTGTGCACTTCCACGACATCGGCGGTGGAGTGGTAGTCCAGGGCACGCAGGAGTTCGGCGCCGGAGCGGTCGTGGTCGGGGTGTCCCTTGCGGATGTCGTGGAGGATGGCGGCGGCCTCGATGAGTTCCAGGTCGAGGGAGAGGCCGCGCGCGTTGAGGTTTTGTCCGATGGCCATGGCCAGTTCGGCCACGGCCAGGGAGTGGGCCACGCGTTGCGGGTTATCGCACTGGTGGCTCTGGAGCAGTTCGAGGGCGTCGTTGCGGTTGGGGATGCGCATGGTGAAGGCTCAGGCCAGAAGGGCTTTGGCGAAATCCTCGCCGGAGAAGGGCCGCAGGTCTTCCATCTTTTCGCCGAGTCCCACGAAGGTGATGGGGATGGAGTGTTCCAGGGCGATGCCCACCACCACGCCGCCCTTGGCGGTGCCGTCGAGCTTGGTGAGGACGATTTCGTCCACGCCGACGGCCTCGTTGAAGAGTTTCGTCTGGGAGAGGGCGTTCTGGCCGGTGGTGGCGTCCACCACCAGGATGGTGCGGTGGGGCGCGCCGGGGTGCTTCTTGCCCAGGACGCGTTCGATCTTCTTGAGTTCTTCCATGAGGTTGGCCTTGGTGTGCAGGCGTCCGGCGGTGTCCAGGAGCATGAGGTCGCAGCCTTCGGCCAGGCAGCGTTCCATGGCCTCGAAGGCCACGGCGGCGGGGTCGGCGCTTTCGCCCTTGGAGAAGAAGGACGCGCCCACGCGGTTGGCCCAGATCTGAAGCTGTTCGATGGCGGCGGCGCGGAAGGTGTCGCCTGCGGCGATGAGCACCTTGCGGCCCTGCATCTGAGCGCGGTAGGCCAGCTTGGCGATGGTGGTGGTCTTGCCTACGCCGTTGACGCCCACGATCATCACCACTTCGGGCGGGTTGACGGCTTTGATGGTCTTGGGGGCGCGGAAGATCTGGGCGAGCTCCTCGCGAAGGATCTCCTTGAAGCCGGAGGGATCGGAGACGCCGGCCTTGCGGGCGCGGTTCTTGAGCTGGGCCAGGAGCTTTCCCGCCGGCTCGAAGCCCACGTCGGCCATGATGAGGATTTCCTCCAGCTCTTCCCAGAAATCGTCGTCCATCTTGTCGTGGGAGGAGAGCAGGCCGTCGATGCGCGCGGCGATCTGCTCGCGGGTCTTGGCCAGGCCTTCGGAGAGTTTGAGGAAGAGTCGGGAGCGCTCGTCCTCCTCGTCTTCGAGTTCCAGGGCCAGGGCGAGGCGGTACTGGAGTTCTGAGCGGAACTCCTCCACCTCCTCGTAGCCCATGTTGGCGAGCCATTTCTCGAAGCGGGCGATGAAATCGTCGGCTTCGGCGGCGGGGGCCTCCAGGCAGGTGAAGAGGAAGCGCAGGCGCTGCCACAGCTCGGGACCCGCCACGCTCACGCCCTGGAGGACGATGGCGAGCCAGACGGAGAGCCTGGGCTCTGCCTGGCGCAGGGCGAGGGTGAGTTCCTTCTGCCAGTCCTCGCTGGCCAGATGCGCGGTGGGAGCTTCCGGGGCCTCGAGGGGCTCGGTTTTCGGGGCTGTGGGGGGCGTCAGGCTGTCCTGGGGCGTTTCGGCGGAGGTCGGGGGCGCTGCGTCCGGCTGGACATCGGGCTGTTTGGCGGCGGCATCCCCGGTCTGTTCGGGCGAGGCGGCCTCGGCGGGCAGGTCGCTCTTCTTGCCGCCCAGCCAGGAGGTGATCTTTGAGAAGAAGCCCATGGTATTCCTTGATGAAGAGGGTGACGGCAAACCCGGCCCGGGGCCGGAGAGGCCTTGAGCTTGAAATCCCTTCCTTATACTCTGGAATGGACCGGTTCTTCAAGTGTCCATGGCGGAGTCTCCGTCGTTCCGCCTAGCGGACCAGCAGTCCTCCTGCGGAAATGCTTGCCCGCAAGCCGGAATCTGGGATAAGCGGAAGCCATGAAACGCACGAAAATCACGGAACTGCTGTCCGCCCGCGAGGGCAGGGAGCAGGTGCTGGTCAAGGGGTGGGTGCGCACGCGCCGCGACGCCAAGGACTTCTCCTTCCTGGAGATCAACGACGGCTCCTGCCTGGCCAACATCCAGGCCATAGTGGACTCCACGGCCCAGGGGTACGACGGGGTCAAGGAAATCGGCACGGGCGCGAGCGTGGCCGTGCGGGGCGCTCTGGTGGCCTCGCCCGGCAAGGGCCAGGCGTGGGAGGTCAAGGCCACGGGCGTGGAACTGATCGGCGCGGCCGACCAGGAGACCTTCCCCCTCCAGAAGAAGCGCCACTCCGACGAGTTCTTGCGGGCCATCGCCCACCTGCGGCCGCGCACCAACAAGTTCGGGGCCATGTTCCGCATCCGCTCCGAACTGGCCCTGGCCATCCACAGGTATTTCCAGGAACGCGGCTTCTTCTACCTGCACACGCCCATCATCACGGGGTCGGACTGCGAGGGCGCGGGCGAGATGCTTCGCGTGACGGCCCTTGACCCCGGAAAGCCACTGGGACCCGAAGGCGTCAAAAACGACTTCTTCGGCAAGGACGCCTTCCTCACGGTGTCGGGGCAGCTCTCGGCCGAGCCCTTCGCCCTGGCCTTGGGCGACGTGTACACCTTCGGCCCCACGTTCCGGGCCGAACCTTCCGACACCGCGCGCCACGCGGCCGAGTTCTGGATGGTGGAGCCCGAGATGGCCTTCGCCACCCTCCAGGACAACATGGACCTGGCCGAAGACATCCTCAAGTACTGCATCCGGGCGGTGATGGAGCGCAGGGGGGCGGATCTGGAGCTCTTCGCCAAGTGGGTGGACACCACCCTCATGGCCACCCTGGAACGGCTGGTGAACGAGCCTTTCGAGCGCATTCCATACAGGGAAGCGGTGGAGATCCTGCGCAAGGCCCCCCGCTCCTTCGAGTACGAGGCGGCCTTCGGCAAGGACATCCAGACCGAGCACGAGCGCTACCTTGCCGAGGAGCACTTCAAGAAACCCGTGATCGTCCACGACTACCCCAAGGACATCAAGGCCTTCTACATGCGCCAGAACGACGACGGAGAGACCGTGGGGGCCATGGACGTGCTCGTGCCGCGCATCGGTGAGATCGTGGGCGGCAGCGCCCGTGAGGAGCGTCTCTATCGCCTGGAGGCGCGCATCGCCGAAATGGGCCTGGCAGCCGAGCACTACCAGTGGTACCTGGACACGCGCCGCTTCGGCACGGCCCCGCACGCGGGCTTCGGGCTCGGCTTCGAGCGCCTGGTGATGCTGGCCACCGGCGCCACCAACATCCGCGACGTGATCGCCTTCCCCCGCACCTACAAGCACCTTGAATTCTAGGGACCAGCTTCCCTGACAAGACGCCCGGGACCGGCAGGACGCCGCTCCCGGGCGTTTTGCGTGGGCAGGGCAGGGATCGGAACGAGGGCGTTTCGGGAAGAACGCAAGACCTCCGGAGGCCCCATGCGCGCGCTCCAGGCGGAGCGTGCAGAAGGGGATGTCTGCGAATCGTCTCCTGAAGGGGGTGGTGAAGCGGGAAGAAACGGCAGGGAATGAGCCCTGAAGAACACCATCGTTCAAAATTTATAGTGTTAAAAAACATGGTGTTAATGAGATGTGAGAGTGGAAGGCGACGGAAGTTGAAAATAGTCGTTGACGTTTGGGGCGAGCGCCCGTAAAAGCCCCCTTCTGCCTGACG
>NZ_JBZVFJ010000194.1:0-5147 GCF_058402725.1 Fundidesulfovibrio sp.
TTCCAGGGTGGCCACCACGGTGCGGCGCAGTTGCTCCACGCGGCGCAGCGTGAAGTCGGAGCGGGGGTCCTGATCCAGGCGTTTCACCAGCCAGATGGTGCCGACGGCCTGGTTGTCGCGGTCCAGGAGGGGCAGTTCGATCTTCAAGAGCGCCCGGTCCAGGAGGTATTCGCGGCGGTCGCGGTCCAGGTCGGGGCGCTGCCAGGTGAAGGCCGCCACCTCGCGGCCCGGGACCTGGGTGACCAGGCCGAAGCGCTCCAGCCCGCCCGCGCCCGGCTCCAGGACCATCTCGCCCAGGTCGAAGCCCAGCTTGGTCAGGGCCTCGGTGACGTTCTCCCACATCCCGGCCACGTCTTCGGACTCGGAAATCTCGATCTGGAGGTTCAGGAAGGTGCGCCGCCCGTGGCTCACCCCGGCCTCGTCGGAGATGTCGCGGATCCATCCGAAGATCTTGTCCATGGCGAAGAAGCTGAAGTAGCCCGCCTTGCGCACGAAGAGGATGAGCGCCCCGCCCAGGAGCAGGATGAAGAGCCCGGCGGGCACGTCGCGCAGGTTCACGATGAGCATCGCCATCAGGGCCAGGAAGACCGTGACCGCGTAGAGGTACACCACCGTCTTGCGCTGGGACCAGCCCCTGGCCAGCAGGTTGTGGTGCACGTGCTCGCGGTCGGGCTCGAAGATCTTCTTGCCGCGCACGAAGCGCCGCAGGGGCGAGGTGAGCGTGTCCAGAAGCGGCACGCCGAAGGCCAGGATGGGCATGAGGATGGTGGCCCCCACCTGGGACTTGGCCGAGGAGAGGATGGAGAGCGCGGCCACCATGTAGCCCAGGAAGTAGCTGCCCCCGTCGCCCAGGAAGATGGAGGCGGGGTTGAAGTTGTAGCGCAGGAACCCCAGGGACGCCCCTGCCAGGGCCGCGAAATACATGGCGGGCAGGGCCTCGGCGCGCATGGTGGCCAGCACCGCCTGCACGGAGCACACGAAGAAGGCCACCCCGGCGGCCAGGCCGTCCAGGCCGTCGATGAGGTTGATGGCGTTGATGAAGAGCACGAACCAGAACACCGTGAGCAGGTAGGAGAGGAACTCGAAATCCACCGAGACCAGCCCGGCCAGGGTGAAGGATTCGATCTTCACGCCCCCGAAGAAGCAGATGCTGGCGGCCGCCACCTGGGCCAGGAGCTTGAGCTTGGCGGGCAGGGGCCTGCGGTCGTCCACGAGGCCCACCAGGAAGATGAACAGACCGCCCCCCAGCACGGACCACAGCTGCCCCTGCTGGAAGAGCCGCCCCTGGAGGGGCACGCCCGGGGCCAGGGTGACGGCCGCCGCGGCCAGGAAGGCCAGCACCAGGGCCAGCCCGCCGGATCGCGGAATGGGGTGGGCGTGGATCTTGCGGCCCTGGGGCGCGTCCATGAATCCGAAGGCCCTGCCGAAGCGCGCGGCCAGGGGCGTGGCGAGAAGCGCCGCCCCCAGACCCGCCGCGAACACGGCCACGACCCAGCGCGTCATCAGAAGGCCCGCCTCACGAAGGTCCACAGGGACTTGGCCAGGCTCGCCACGCCCTTGCGGCGCACCATTTCGGCCATGATGGAGAAGCTCTGTCCCGGCTCCAGGAGGTACTTGAGCACCTTCTTGCGCGCCACGCGGCGCGAAAAGAGGGCGTACCAGCGGTCGATGTCGGCGTTGGAGAGCCCGGGATAGCTCATCACCGAGTCGCCCATGCCGTCGAAGCGGGCCAGGTCGGTGGTGGCCAGGTAGCCGTTCTTCAGGGCCCAGTCGTACATGGGCGTGCCGGGATAGGGCACGGCCTTGGAGACCTGGGCCGTGTCCACCTCCAGCTCTTCCATGTAGGCCATGGACTTGCGGATGGTCTCCTCGGTCTCGCCGGGCAGGCCCATGCAGAAGGTGGCGTGGGTGCGGATGCCCAGCTCCTTGCACCATCTGGCCACCTGTTTGGCCTTGGCCAGGTCCAGGGGCTTGCCGATGGCCTTGAGGATGGACGCGTCGGCCGATTCCACCCCGAACTTCATGCCGATGCAGCCCGCCCCGGCCATGGCTTCGAGCATCTCGCGGTCCACGAACATGGCGTCGCCCATGACGGTCCAGGGGGTGGTCAGGCCCAGGGCCTTGATCTCGCGGCAGACGTCCAGCACGTGTTTCTTGTTCACCACGAAGCTCTGGTCGTCGAAGTAGAACTGGCGGGCTCCGAAGCGCTCCACGCACCAGGCCATCTCCTCGGCCACCTTGCGCCCGGAGCGCACGCGGTACTTGGGCGAGGCGTACATCACGTGGCGTTCCTGGCAGTAGACGCAGCCGCATGGGCAGCCCCGGCTGGAGAGGATGTTGATGCAGGGGCTGTAGAGGGTGAAGTCCGGGTAGATGGTGGCGGGGAAGTCGTCGCGGTCGGGGAAGGGCAGTTCGTCCAGGTCGGCCAGCAGGGGGCGGGCCGTGTTCTCGGCCACCTCGCCGCCCTTGCGCCAGGTGAGTCCGGCCACGCCGGAGAGGTCCGCGCCGTCCATGAGGGCGTTCACCAGGTCGCGCACGGTCATCTCGTATTCGCCGCGCGCCACGTAGTCCACGGCCTCGGCGCGGGCGGCCAGGGCGCGGTGGGTCACGGTGGCGTAGTTGCCGCACACCACCACGCCGCACCCGGTGGCGGCCTTGATGCGCGCCAGGAAGGAGAGATCCTCCTCCAGGGTCAGGGAGGTGAGCTCCACCACGAGCAGCCCGGGCTTGCGCGCCACGATCTCGGAGAAAAGCTCCTCGCTGGTGAGGTCGAGCACCACGCCGTCCAGGCCCCGCACGTGGGCCTTGGTGTCGCGCTTGAGCAGCGCCGAGGCGTACGCCAGCCAGAAGGGGAAGGGGTAGTAGTCCACCGAGCGGGACGTGCCGATGGTCATGGGCCAGCGCGAGCCGGCCTTGATGTAGTGTTTGACGGAACCGTCTGCCTCGATCTTGACGCCGGCCAGGTTGGCCACGAGAACGTTCATAGGGATTATCGGGGAGGTTCGGGTTGGGGGAAAGGGGTTGCCAGGGGCTTTCGCCCCGGCTATGCACAACGGCCAGCCGCTTCTACCCCAAAACGCGACGGACGCCAATGCGCCAGAGTCCCATCATTTTGCACGACGCCTTCCGCTTCCCCGGCGGCGGGGAGAAGGTGGCCCAGTGCCTGGCGGAGCTGACCGGCGGCATCCTCTGGACGGCGGAGTACAACCACGCGGCCTTCCCCCCGGACTTCTTCGGGGAGCGCCACCCCCTGGACCTGCGCGCCCGCCAGGCCCACCCGGACCTGGCCCGCTGGTCCGAGACGGCCTGCCTGTGGAAGGCCTTCGCCACCTTCCCGCCCTCGAACCCGCCCTACACGCTCTACAGCGGCATGCTCGCGCCACTGGCCTGGAAGCGCCTGGGCGGCAAGCGCATCCTCTACTGCCACACGCCCCCGCGCATCCTCTACGACCAGCGCCGCTTCTACCTGCGCTCCATGCCCCGCGCCAAACGCTGGGCCTACGAGATGTTCCTCCGGGTCTTCGAGCACGCCTGGGCAAAGGCCGCGCGGGCCATGGACCTCATCGTCTCCAACTCCCAGAACGTGGCCCACCGCCTGGGGGGCTACCTCCAGCTGGACTCCGTGGTGGTGCACCCGCCCGTGCGCACGGCGGACTTCCGATGGATCGGCCAGGGGGACTACTACCTTTCCACGGCCCGCGTGGACCGGCTCAAGCGCGTGGACACCGTGGTGGAGGCCTTCCTGGGCATGCCGGAGAAGCGCCTGGTGGTGGTCTCGGGCGGCAGCGAGCTGGAGCGGGTGCGCGCCATGGCCGCCGGCGCGCCCAACATCGAGGTGAAGGGCTGGGTGACCCCCGAGGAGCTGCGCGCCCTCACGGGCTCCTGCATCGCCACGGTGTACATCCCCCGCGACGAGGATTTCGGCATCTCGCCCGTGGAGTCCATGGCCGCGGGCAAGCCCGTGATCGGCGTGGCCGAGGGCGGCCTGCTGGAAACCGTGAAGGAGAACCGCACCGGCATCCTGGTGCGGTCCGGCCCCACGGCCTCCGACGTGGCCCTGGCCGTGCAGGCCATGACCCCGCAAGCCGCCCTGGCCATGCGCCCGGCCTGCGAGGAGCGCGCCCGGAAGTTCGACGAGGCGGCCTTCAAGGCGGCCATGGCCCGGCACATCGAATCCGTAACGGGGCAGGGATAGGCCGTGGCGCGCAAACTCCGGCTCATCGTCAACGCCCTGCCCCTCACGGGGGTGAACACCGGCATCGGGCGCTACCTGCGCTGCCTCTACGAGGCCTTCCAGAAAAACCACGGCGGAGACTTCGAGATCGCCTGGTTCGACGGACGCCGCGCCCTGCCCCACATGCCCTCTCCGGCCACGGACGTGTCCGGCCGCTCGCGCCTGGCCAAGCTCTTGTGGAAGCTGCCGCCCCTGGCGGGCCTGGCCGTTCGCCTGGCCCTGCACGCCCGGCGCGAGGCCGCCTTCCGGCGCGAGGCCCGCGGATTCGACCTCTACCACGAGGCAGCCTTCTTTCCCTTCGCCGCGCCCCGTGGCGTTCGCACCGTGTTCACCGTGCACGATCTCTCGCTCATCCGGTACCCGCAGCACCATCCGCGCGAGCGCGTGCTCTATTTCGAGCTGTTCTTCCGCCGCCGCCTGGAAAAGGTGTCGCGCTTCCTGGCCGTGTCGGAGTTCACCCGCCGCGAGATGGCCGAGGTGCTCCTCATCGCGCCCGAAAACGTGGACATCACCCACAACGCCATCGATCCGGAGCGCTTCCGCCCCTGCCCCGGGGCCTCCCGCGTGCCGGGCCTGACCCCGGGCGAACCCTACTTCCTGTTCCTTGGCACCAACGACCCGCGCAAGAACCCCCACGTGATTCCCAGGGCCCTGGCGCTGAGCGGGCTGGACACGCCCCTGGTCCTGGCCGGGTGGAGCGGCTGGTCCGGGGAGGAGAAGGCGGCCGGGCGGGTGATCGAGCTGGGCTACGTGCCCGACGAGGCCCTGCCCGGGCTCTATTCCGACGCCCTGGCCCTGGTCTACCCCAGCGTCTACGAGGGCTTCGGCCTGCCCGTGCTGGAGGCCATGGCCTGCGGCTGCCCGGTGATCACCTCCGGGCTCTCCAGCCTGCCCGAGGTGGGGGGCCAGGCCT
>NZ_JBZVFJ010000195.1:0-5027 GCF_058402725.1 Fundidesulfovibrio sp.
CCACGTGGACGCCGTCGGCGTGGCACAGAAGGGCCAGGTCCACGTGGTCGTTGACGATGAAGGTGGCCCCGTGGGCGCGCGTGAGTTCGCGCAGGGCCAGGCACTCTTCGAGCATGGCCCCGGCCTTCTTGTCCTTCTCGCGGTACTGGAGCACGCGCACGCCCGCCTTGAGGATGCTCTCGGCCACCTCCAGGTTGGAGCGGCCAAGGGAGTGCTCCTCGGAGAGGATGGCGTAGATGCCGCCCGCCAGGAAGTTCTTCATGGCTTCGATCATAGGGTTCTCCTCAGGGCGAAATCCAGGACGATGTCGGCCTGCTTGGCCGCCGCCAGGGTGACGCGGGGGGCCAAGGGCGGGCACTGGGCTGTGGCCTCGGAGGCGAAATCGCCCACGAGGTAGAAATCGTCGCGCACGCGCCGCGTGACGATGCGGTCGGACTCGCCGCAGCCCGCCAGCCCCGAGGCGGCCACCAGGAACACGCCCGTGCCCAGCAGGGCCTCCACGAGCATCTTCTTGGCCTGGGCGGCGTCGAAGGCTTCCACCACCACGTGGCGGTCCCGGAACAGTTCCCCGACGTTTTCGGGGGTGATGCGTTCCTGCACGGCCCGAACGGCGGCGTCGGGATTGATGTCCAGAAGATTCTCGCGCAGGGCCTGCACCTTGGGCATGCCCACCTGGCGGGCGAAGAAGAACTGGCGGTTCAGGTTGCTTGGCTCCACCGTGTCGTGGTCCACGACCACCAGATCCTCGAAGCCGGAGCGCACGAGCATCTGGGCGCAGTTGGAGCCAAGCCCCCCCGCCCCGGCCACGCCCACGCGCACGGCGCGCACGCGCTCGAGCGCCTGCGGGGAAAGGTAGCGGGCTATGCCCTGGCGGAAGGGGTTCATGGACCGTCCTGGCTGCGCGGGCCTGCGTCCGGCGCGGCAAAGGGTTGGGCGGCGGCCCGGGGGCCAGTTTTCGACGTGCCCATTTTCCGGCCTGGCGGGGGAAAAGTCCAGCACTTTCAAAGCGGGCACGGCGCGAGGAAACCAAGCGGGAGAAAGCCCCGCCCCTTGTCAAACGTCAATTGACGATTTACATTCCCTTCAATGATCGCGAGCTTTCGGCACAAAGGATTGCGCCTCTTTTTCGAGAAGGACGATTCGAGCAGGCTCCCGCCCGCACTGGTCGAGCGCATCCGGTTGATCCTCTCCGTCCTTCACGCCGCGGCCGAGCTGGAGGGCATGAATCTCCCCACGTTCAGGCTTCATGCGCTCAAAGGGAACCTGCAAGGATTCCACGCGGTCACTGTAAGGGCAAATTGGCGCATCGTCTTCCGCTTCGAAGAGGGACGGGCTCAGGATGTTGATTTCGTTGACTATCATTAGGAGAACGCCATGGACATGAAAAACCCCGCCCATCCGGGCCTTCTGGTGAAGGAATGCCTGGACGACCTGGGTCTGAGCGTGGCCGAGGCCGCCGGGGGCCTGGGCGTGTCGCGCCAGCAGCTGCACAACGTGATCACCGGGCGAAGCTCCGTCTCGCCCGAGATGGCCCTGCGCCTGGAAAAGGCCCTCGGCAGCACGGCCGCCACGTGGCTTGGCATGCAGATGCACTACGACCTGGCCTTCGCGCGGGAGAAACTGGGACCGGTGGACGTGGAGCGGCTGGTTCCCAAGGTGGCCTGACGCTACAGGTACTGCCAGTCCTTGTACACCGGCTGATACCCCCGCTCGTAGAGGGCCTGGGCCATCTCGTCCACGCTGCGCGGGTCGGAGATCTCGAACTGTCCGGTGTCGTGCTGGCCGGAGGCGCGCCCGCCCACCTGGGTGCACACGCCCGCGCTCATGCGCGTGACGCCAAGCCCCAGCAGGTTGTCGCGAAGCCCGGGCCGCTCCCTGGTGGAGAGCGTCACCCCGCCGCGCGGCATGAAGAGCCTGAAAGCCAGGATGTACTGCACCAGTTCGGCGTCGGAGACGATCTCGCGCGGGGGGTAGCCCCCTGCGTGGGGGCGCATGCGCGGCGGCGAGACGGCCACCTCGGCGTCCGGGTAGGCGCGCTGGAGCCAGTCGGCGTGCAGGCCCGTGAAGAAGGCCTCGGTGCGCCAGCTGTTCAGCCCCAGGAGCGCGCCGATGTTCAACTGGCGCATGCCCGCGCGGCCCGCGCGGTCCGGGGCCTCCAGGCGGAAGCGGTAGTCGCGCTTGGGGCCTTTGGGGTGCAACTCGGCGTAGACGGTCTCGTCGTAGACCTCCTGGAACATGGTCATGCCGTCGGCCCCGGCCTCGATCAGCTGGGCGTACTCCTCCTCCGTGAGGGGGTAGACCTCGATGGCGATGGACGTGAAGTGGCGCCTGAGCACGCGGATGCAGTCCGCCATGTAGGCGGGGGGCGTCTGCTTGCGGTCCTCGCCGGTGAGGATGAGGATGTGCTTGAGCCCGGTGGCCGCGATGGCCGAGGCCTCGGCCTCTACTTCTTCGAGGGTGAGCTTGCGGCGTTCGATCCTGTTCTTGGTGTTGAAGCCGCAGTAGACGCACTGGTTGGTGCAGTGGTTGGCCAGGTAGAGGGGCGTAAACAGCACCATGGCCCGGCCGAAATGGCGGATGGTCAGGTCCCGGGCCTTTTGGGCCATGGGCTCCAGGTGGGCGGCGGCCGCCGGAGAGAGGAGCGCCAGGTAGTCCTGCGGCGTCAGGCGCTCCTTCCGGAGGACGCGGCCCACGTCGGCGTCGGTGACGCCCGCCAGGAACCCGGGGAAGTCGAAGCCGTCGTAGCGGCGCAGTTCGTCGAAGATGGTCATGAACATACTTCCTGTGATGCTTCAGGGATCGGACCTCTTGTGGTCCAGGGGCTCTCTCGGCGTGTTTCCACGCCGACCGATCAAAAAACAATCGGCCGAATCCGGCCCGGTTTCAGCCCCTCACCGGTTTCGGGCCGGGGGTCCCTCCTCGCGGGGCGTCGCCGCCGACCGATCGGAAGACGATCGGCGGCGACACCCCGCGTGGAGGGACCCCCGGCCCGAAACTGCGCCACGTTAGCCGGTGAAAGGCGCGAAGCAATTGCGGGTCCAGGGGGGTCACCCCCCTGGCGGGTGCAGAGCAGCGCCCTGCCGGGGTCCGGGGCGGAGCCCTGGCCGCCGGAGGCTCATCCCTCCGTTACTCGTGCAAGAATCCCGTAAGCGGCGACGAGGCCCGGGCCTGTTCGCTCACGGCTCCGGGTCCGGCCAGCCAGGCGGCGCGTCCGGCGGCCACGGCCTGGGCGAAGGCGCGGGCCATGCCCACGGGATCGGCGGCGGTGGCGATGGCGGTGTTGGCCAGCACGGCGGCCGCGCCCAGCTCCATGCACTCGCAGGCCTCGGAAGGCTTGCCGATGCCCGCGTCCACGATGACGGGCACGTCGAGTTCGTCGATCATGATGGCCACGAGTTCGCGGGTGCGGAAGCCCCGGTTGGTGCCGATGGGCGCGCCCAGGGGCATCACGGCGGCGGCTCCGGCCTCCGCCATGCGCTTGGCGGCCATGAGGTCCGGGCTCATGTAGGGCAGCACGGTGAAGCCCTCGGCGGCCAGGATGCGCGTGGCCTCGATGGTCTCCTGGTTGTCGGGCAGGAGGTGGCGGTTGTCGCTGATCACCTCGATCTTGATCCAGTCGCCGCAGCCGGCGGCGCGGGCCAGGCGGGCGATGCGCACGGCCTCCTGGGCGTTGCGCGCCCCGGAGGTGTTGGGCATGAGGCGGCAGGACTCGGGGATGTGCGAGAGGATGTTCTCGCTGCCAGCGCCGGGGTCCACGCGGCGCACGGCCACGGTGATCACCTGCGCGCCGCTGGCCTCCACGATGGCCGGGATGAGGGCGTTGGACGAATACTTTCCGGAGCCGAGGAACAGGCGGCTTTCGAGCGCCGTGCCCCCGATGACGAGCCGGTCTGCCATGGGATCAGCCTCCTCCCACGAAGGAGACGATCTCCAGGCGGTCGCCCTCCTTGAGGGCCGTGTCCTGCCAGTGCTCCCGGGGTATGATGCGTTCGTTGAGTTCCACCACAACGGCCGAGAGGTCCGTGCCGTAGGCGGCCAGGAGGGCCTCCACGGTGAGGCCCTCGGGATGGGCGGCGTCTTGTCCGTTGATGCGAAGGTTCATGGATATGTTGATTGGCCCGGGCGCGCCGGGCCGCGTTCAGGCGTTGTCGAGAATCTTCCTGAGGCCCTTGTCCAGGCGCTCGTAGCCGTCTTCGGCGCCCAGGTCGGCCACCTGGACGGCCTGGAGCTGCTCGGGGGCGGGGGTGTCGTCCAGGAGCGCGGGGATCACGGGGCTCAGGCACTCGTCGCGGCGGGAGGCCTTGGCCAGGGCGGCCTCCAGCTGGCGGGCCAGGAAGGGGTCGGCCAGGTCCAGGTTTTTCGAGACCAGCAGGAGCGCCACGGGGCAGCCCTCCAGGCCCTGCATCACCGAGAGTTCCACCTTCTGCCCGGGCATGATCTCCTCGGGGGCGAACCAGGGCGTGTAGCCCAGCTGGCGCAGCTTGGCCACCACCTCGGCGGCGCGCTCCCGGTCGGCCTCGTGATGGATCAGGAACACCTTGCGCCCGGCGCGGCTCTTGCCGGAGCGCGTGAGGGCGGCGGCCAGGGCGGCGGCGAGCACCACACCCACGGCCACCAGGGGCAACGCGGGGAAGTCCCCGGAGCGAAGCTCCCGGGCGAAGGCCACGTAGGCCACAACGAGCGCCACGAGGGCGTAAAGCAGAAACCGTACGAACATGGACACCAACGATTGCATGCGCATGGCAGACTCCCGGCCGATCCGTCCTGGGTTCATCCAAGGGGAACGCCTGCCTCAGCCGACCTGTCCCGGACAGGTGCGCGTACCGTGTCGCGGCCCGTGCAGCCCCGGACGCCGGGGCGTCCGGCCGGACGGGCGCGCCGGAGGGCGCTTGCCCCCTCCGGCGCTCCCGCGCGGTTCTTCCCGAGCCCCTGTTGCGCGCGACGCGGCGGCCGCCCTATCGAACCCCGGAGCGCCCGCGCGCTCACGTGAGCCCCTGGCGCGGCCGCGCCCTATTTGCCCCCGATGA
>NZ_JBZVFJ010000196.1:0-4996 GCF_058402725.1 Fundidesulfovibrio sp.
GTGGGGGGGTGTGTCTGCTTACACGGGGGGCGTGTTTGGGGGGGGAGAAGAAAACCCCAGGACCGGAACCGGTGGGACGAGAGAACCGGGCCGGGTCGGCTGCGGCTCAGTGCGGCGCGTTCTTCCCGGCGCGCAGCTCCCGCGCGGCCAGGGGCAGGAACAGGAGCGCCGCCCCCGCCGCGCAGGCCGCGCTCACGCCGAACAACGCCCCGAAGCCCCCGGACCCCGCCAGCAGCGCGCCGCCCGCCAGCGGACCCAGCACATACCCGGCGTCCATCATGAAGAGCATCAGGTTCATGTTCATGCCCCTCAGATGCGCGGGCGACTCCAGGAACATGGCGGCGTTGGCCAGGGGCAGGGCCACGCCCAGACACGCGCCGTAGAGCCCGGCCAGGGCCAGGAAGGGCGCGGCGCTCTCGGCCAACGGAAACAGCGCCATGCACGCGCCGAGAACCATCAGGGCCGCCAGCGCGGCCGTGCGTCTGGGGAGCCTGTCGTAATATGGCCCGGCCAGCACCCGCACGGCGATGGAAGCGGCGGTGGACACCGTGAAGAAAAGCCCCGGATCGGCCAGACCCAGGGTGAGGGCGTAGGGCTTGACGAAGAAGAACACCTGGGTGGTGGCCGCGAACACCAGGAGGTTCGCGCCCAGCAGCAGCAGGACCGACGGCCTGCCCAGGTTCTCCAGGATGTCCGCGCGCGAGGGGCCGTGGCGTTCCTCGCGGGCGAAGGCCTTGCGCCCCAGGCGCTTGCCGAGGGGAACCATGAGCGCCAGGGCGGGAAGGGTCAGAAGCGCCGTCCAGGCGTAGGCCCGGGCCTCGTCCCCCACTTGCGGCAGGAGCCATTCGGTCAGGGGGGGCATGAGGGCGTAGGGGACCAGCGACGAGAGCGAGAAGTAGCCGAACGCCCGGCCCGATATCTTCGGGGGCACGGTGCGCGCCAGGAGCGCCATCACCGCGCTCACCAGGCACACGAAAGCGAGCCCGTGGAAGACGCGCACCGCCAGAAGCTCCGGCACGGAGTGCGCCAACTGGTAGCAGGGCAGGGCGAGCCCCAGCCCCGCCAGGGAGAGGCGCGCCAGCAGGAGGGCGCGCCGCGCGGTGACGAGCACGCTCAGGAAGGGCCGGACCGCCAGCGCGGCCAGGGGCTCGGCCGCGATCACGGCTCCGCGCCAGGCGGGGTCCACGCCCAGGCGCTCCAGCCAGCTGGCCAGCCCGTAGAACACGGCGATGCTGCAGAACCCTAAGGCGGCCGCCAGGGTGAGCACCGCGAAATCGTAGGTGAACAGGCGCTGCTGCCCGTCGTCGGGAGTGCTCATGGGCGGTCCAGGGCCTTGCGCAGGGCCTTGGCGAAGGCCTCCATGGCCTCCTCCCCGGCCAGCGTGACCCGGATCCAGTTGGGGAAGCGGAAGCTCGTCATGGTGCGCACCATCACGCCCTGGCGCATGAGCAGGCGGTGGAGCAGGGTGTCCGGCATGGGAACGCGCGCCATGATGAAGTTGCCCTCGCCCGAGACGTGCTCCAGGCCCAGGGAGTCGAACACGCCGCGCAGACGGGCGCGCGCCTGGGCCACCAGGGCGCGGGTGGCCTCCACGTGTTCCGCGCCGTGCTCCACGGCCGCCTGTGCGGCCAGCTGCCCCGGCGTGTTGACCGAATAGACCAGGTGCGTGCGCCGCACGATGTCCACAGCCTCGGCCGAGCCGCACAGATACCCCACCCGGAAGGCCGCCAGGCCGTACATCTTGGAAAAGGTCCTGAACACGAGCACGTTGGGATGGCGCTCCAGCGCCTCCATGCCGTCGGGGAAGTCCGGCGAGGCCACGAATTCGCGGTAGGCCTCGTCCAGCACCACCACGGCCCGCCCGGCCACCCCGTCCAGGAAGCGCTCCAGCGCGGCCTTGTCCCACCAGGAACCCGTGGGGTTGTTGGGGTTGCACACGAAGACGATCTTTGTCTTCTCCGTCACGGCCGCGAGCATGGCCCCGGGGTCCAGGGCGTGGTCCCTGAGGGGGACGAGCCTGGCCTCGATGCCGGAAAACGCGGCCACCCACTCGTAGACGGCGAAGGTCTTGTCCGCCGTGACGATGGCGTCCCCGGGCTGGCAGAAGGCCTTGATCACCGAGGTGATCACCTCGCAGGAGCCGTTGCCCACCAGGAAGCGCGAGGGGTCCTTGCCGAAGCTTCGGCCCAGGGCCTCGCGCAGGAAGTGGCTGTCGCCCTGGGGGTAGACGGCCCCCCGGGCTGGCTCGAAGGCCGCCAGAGCCTCGCGCGCGGCGGGCGGCGGCCCCAGGGCGTTCTCGTTGTTGTTCAGGCGCAGGAGCCTTTCCACCCCGTACTGACGCATGAGAACCTCGTCCGGACGGCTGGGGACGTAGCTCTCGAAGTTCAGGACGTGGGAGGGCGCGAGGTCAGTCAGCCTGCTCATGCTGGAGCACCAGGAGGTCCGAGCGGCCCGCGAAGGGCAGCACGAGCCTCGGGCGGAATCCGGCCAGGGCGGCGGGACCGGCCAGGGCGGCCTCCCAGGCGCGGGAGAGGTCGAGGTAGAGCAGGATGTTCGCCGCGCCCTTGTCCGCAAGCGCCCTGGCGTGAGCGCGGAGGTTTTCGGGCGCGTCGGCCCCGTCCAGCAGGGGCTTGAGCGTCGCCAGCCCCTTGTTCTTGTCCAGGTTCACCGAGAAGAGCGAGCGTTCGCGCTCCCAGGCTTCGGGGGATTGGGCGGGGAGGATGTCGCGGCACATGGCCAGGCGGTCGTAGGCCGCGCGCAGGAAGTCCGCCGACTCCGGGGCGGCCCAGACCGCCTCGCCCGCGTCCTCGCGCAGGTGGCGGTAGAGCACGGGTTGGCGCTGCAGGCCGTCGGGGCCGTGGAAAGCGAGCTCCCCCAGGGGCTCGAAGTAGCCCGGAGGAACGTCCTGGGTGGCCCGTTCGCTGAAGACGATGTCCGCCTTCTCGCGGGCCACGGCCGAGAGGAAGGCGTCCGCCAGGAGTCGGGCCACCTGCGGACCGTCCCCGGACGGCGCGAAGACGAACGGCCCGGAAAAGGCCAGGCCCCTTTCTCCGGACCGGGACCAGCACAAAAGCCCCGCCGGGCGGGACGCTCCGTCCTGGGCCAGGACGTTCCGGAACCGGCCGGCCCGGCTCATGTCGGCGAACTTCCCGGGCGTCCGGAAGCTGGCCGGGCAGTGCCGGGCGGGGTAGCGGGCGTAGGCCAGGGCGGCGGCGCGCAGGAGCAGGTCCGGATCGTCCTCCGCGCGGACGCGGTAGGGGGGGCGCACCGGGACGCAGCCCTGGAGGGAATCCATGGCCGGATAGGCCTTGTCCACCTCGGCGTGCAGGACGAAGGAGCCGTCGCCCTCGCTTTCGAGGCGGAAGCGGTCGGCCACGCGTCCGGCCAGGATCAGGCTCAGGGGTTCGCCGTCGTCCCCCGCGCCCGTGGGTGTGGGGGGGCAGCAGGCGTTGAGCGCGCCCAGGCAGAGCCCCTCGGCCCGGAAGCGGATGGAGGCGCGGGTCTGATAGGCGTTGCCCGTGAGCGCCACGCGGACGGGGCCGTGATCCGGCAGGGCCTTGGCCAGGTAGAGGAAGAACTCCTCGACGGCCAGCTGGAAGCGCATCTGCTCGCGGGGAGCCATCGCGCGCGAGCGGGCCAGGGCCTCGGCGGCGGTGGTCAGAACGCGGGCGTAGCCCGGGTCGGGGGGGATTTCCAGGGAGAGCGTGGTGTCCATTGCAGCCGCCGTGTTCGAGGTCGCTGGCGGCCCGGGCTCCTGGCCCGGGGAAAACCGCCGCGCCGCAAGCATAGCCCGATCCCGGCGGCGAGGCAAACCGTGAGCGGCCAGGGTCGTACCGGGGCCTGCGGCCACATGGGTCACTCCGCGCGGCGAGCCCCGGGGACAAGAACGCTTGCGGAAAGTTTGTCCTGTTCCGGAACCGCTGTTGCTGTCCGGCTTCAGCAAGAAGGGTGGTGGCTCACCTGCATTTGATCACGATGGTCGTCATATGCTCCCCAGGGCCGCCGCTCTGGTCGAGGAGTTGGTAGCCTTTGCGCCCGCAGATGGCCCCGGCCCTGTCATAGCATGGGTTCATGCCGTCGCACTCGATTTTGTACGCCTCTGATCCATCGCCCATGTAGATGTGTTTGCTTGATGACGATGAGCATCCAGAAGATACAAGGATGAAGGAGAACATGATGAGGATCGTTTTCATGCTGGTGGCTCGCTTGCAGTTGTCGTGTTGGGCAAGAGCATGTTGAGAGTGGCGTCCTTGTTGCTGAGGACCGTCATGTCTGAAACGCCCTTCCCGGTCTGTCCCCCCCCGGATGCTTCGGGGACTTCCCGAGGCGAGGGATACCTGTTTTCCATGTTTTTGTCCCCCCCTGCATTCACGCTCGCCGCGCGCTTCGTGGCCAGCGGGAGCAGTTGCCCCGAATGGGGACCTTGGAGCCCGTGGCGGGCTTGCGCCTCCCCGCGTTGACGGGGCATGCCGCTGAAGCGCCGACGCTGCGCGGAGATCGCCTGCTCGCTGACGGCGCGCCCCGTGGCAACCGGCGGCGCCTGATCACGGTCAGCCTCTCGCAGAGCGCCTGCCCCGGATCATCCCCGCGCACGCGGGGAACACTCCAATTCCTTGAGCATGGATTCGAGGTCGTGCGGATCATCCCCGCGCACGCGGGGAACACCAGCCGACGAGCAGGCGGGGTCATCCCCCGGCCGGATCATCCCCGCGCACGCGGGGAACACGCTATCTGCCGGGTGCTCATGCAGTCGCGGCCCGGATCATCCCCGCGCACGCGGGGAACACGCGAAAGACGGCTCATCCGTGAGCGCCGTGACCGGATCATCCCCGCGCACGCGGGGAACACAAGAAGACCACCGGGCGTGACCTCATCAAGGGCGGATCATCCCCGCGCACGCGGGGAACACGCAGTCGAGGAGTTCCGGCAATTTGCCAGCGACGGATCATCCCCGCGCACGCGGGGAACACTTCTGGGGTTGGTGGTTGTCCCGGCG
>NZ_JBZVFJ010000197.1:0-4965 GCF_058402725.1 Fundidesulfovibrio sp.
CGCGGACTGACCCGTCCGGGCCTCCGGGAAACCGGGACGCCTCCCGGCCTGGACCGGCCTGCCCCGGATGCCGGACCGGGGCAGGGCCTGCGTCCGCGCGCCAGACCCGGCCGTCGTCTGCGGCGGTCTTATCCGTCAGCGCGCGTGAGGCGCGCCACGCATTCGATGTGCGGGGTGTGGGGGAAGAGGTCCACGGGGGTCACGCGCTCCACGCGGTAGGCCGGGGCCAGGCGGCCCAGGTCCCGGGCCAGGGTGGAGGGGTTGCAGGAGACGTAGACCACCCGGGCCGGGCTGGCCTGGGCCAGGGCCTGGAGGGCCTTGGGGTCCAGCCCTGCGCGGGGCGGGTCCAGCACGGCCACGTGGGGGATGTCCTTGCGCCGCGCCAGCACGAGTTTCACGTCCCCGGCCTGGAAGACGCAGTTGGCAAGGCCGTTGGCTGCGGCGTTGGCCTGGGCGTCGTCCACGGCGGCCTGGGAGATCTCGAAGCCCGTCACGCGCCTGGCCGAGCGCGCCAGGAAGAGGCTCAGGCCCCCCGCTCCGCAGCAGAGGTCCCAGGCGGTTTCGTCCGGGGCGAGGGCCGCGGCCTCGGCGGCCCGGGCGTAGAGCAGGGCGGCGGCCCGGGTGTTGGTCTGGAAGAAGGAATCGATGCCCACGCGCAGGGTGAGGCCGTCCACGCTCTCTTCCAGGAAGTCGTTGCCCAGGGTGAAGGCCCGGTGTTCGGCCTGGGCGATGTCGGCGCGGTCGGCGCGCACGCCCAGCACCAGCCCGTCCAGGTCCGGGCAGTCGCGCATGAGGGCCTCGCAGAGGGGGCGCAGCCTCTTGAAGGGGGCCTTGGGACCCACGATGATCTGGGCCAGCCAGCGCCCCGATGTTTCGCTCGCGCGCAGCACCAGGTGCCGCCACGTCCCCGTGCCGGTGCGCCCGAAGTAGGGCGGCAGCTGGGTCCTGGCGGCCATGGCGCACACGGCCGCCACCAGGGCCATGGCGGGTTCCGGCATGAGCCCGCACGCGGCCACCTCCACGACGCGCGAGGGGTCGAACCGCCCGCGCAGGCCCAGCGTGGGGCCGGGGCCGAAGGCGAACTCCATCTTGTTGCGGTAGCCCCGGGTCAGGGGCGAGGGCACGGTCTCGTCCACGGGGGGGGTGAGCCCGGCCAGGCGCTCCAGCTGTTCGGCCACGATCTGGCGTTTCCAGTCCAGCTGGGCCTCGTAGGCCGCGTCCTGCCAGGAGCAGCCGCCGCAGGGGCCGTAGTGGGGGCAGAAGGGGTCCACGGCGTGGGGCGAGGGCTCCAGCACCTGCTCGGCCACGGCCCGGAGGCAGCGGGGATCGTCCTTGACCACGCGGGCCAGCACCCGCGAACCGGGGAGCCCGCCCTCCACGAAGGCCACGCGGCCCTCCAGGCGGGCCAGGCCCGCGCCGCCGAAGGCCGGACGTTCGATGGAAAGTTCCAGAAGTTGCGCCATGGGCGCATCATGCCCGGCGAACCCGGCGGCGGCAAGCCCGGCGTGCGTCCCACCCGCAACGCGTCCGCTTGTGGGGGGCGGGGAAGGGGGGTATGGGATGCGCCAAGGAGTCCGCGCATGAAGACGCTCACCGCCCTGCTGACGCTTTTTCTCGCAGCCCTGGCCCTCCCGGCCCTGGCCCCTGCCCAGGACTGGCAGCTGCGCGACATCTGCGACCTGCGCAAGTCCCCGCCCGCCGGGCGTCAGGCCGGGTGCGCCCGCCTGGCCGCCGACGTGCTGGCCCTGCTGCCGGAGAAGGCCGGGCCGGGCAACCTGGCCCTGCTGGCCGACTTCTCCGACAACCTGGAGAAGGCCGGAGCGGGCTGGGACAACCCCTGCCGCGACCCCGGCCGCTGCCCGGACTTCGCCTATTCCATCCGCTACGCCATGGCGCCCCGCAAGGAGGTGACCATTCCCAAGGACAAGGTCTACACGGCCTACGTCTGCCGCGAGGGCTTTTCGGCCACCGACCAGGACGACGGCGCGTGCCGGAGCAAGCTCGTGAAGGTGCTGCGCGAAATGATCGTGCGGGCGCGCAAGGAGGGGATGTTCCTCGCGCTGCTCAAGTGCGGGGCCTCCGAGGGCGAGGCCGTGCGCCCCGACGGGGCGGGGGTGATGGGCTTCGAACTCATGTACGCCTTCGTGCCCCTGCCGGGCACGGTCTCCGGCCCGCCCCCGGTCCCTGCCGCAGTCTCTCCGACGGACCCGTCCCTGGGCGCGCGCCAGCCCCTGGGCCAGATTGCCCCGTCCGCCACGGCCCCGGCGCAGGAAGGCAGGAAGCCCGCCCCGCAGGAGGCGCGGCCGCAGGTTCCGGCCCCGGTTCCGACTCCACCACCTGCTCCCGCTCCGGCGCAGGCTCCCGTCTACCCGCCCGAGGCGCACGGGGCCGACGGCGAGGTGGTGTTCCAGGTGGCCGCGCTGCCCACCCTGGTGCAGGCCGAGGCCGTGGCCGACCGCCTGGCGAGCCAGGGCGTGGAAACCAGCTTCGAACAGGCCCAGGTGAACGGCCGCGACGTCTACCGCGTGCTGGCGCGCTCCTCCGGCAGCCCCGAGGCCCTGCGCCGCAGGCTGGCCGAACTGGGCTACCCCGGGGCCTTCCCCCGGCGCTGACCTGGCCCGTCCCCTGCCGATGCCCGCTTGACAGCGGCTGGCCGAAAAGGGATTCTCCACCCACGATGGAGGACACGGGCCGCCCGTCCGGCCCCCAGGCGCACCACCCTTGCAGGAGGCCGGACATGGCGCAGAGCCGATACGCCCGTTTCGAGTTCGACGTGGAGGGCCAGCCGGTCGGGCGCTTCCAGGTGGTGGAGTTCCAGGGGCAGGATGCGCTCTCCACGCCCTACGCCTTCACGGTCACGCTGATCTGCCAGGGCCAGGGGCCGTCCCCGGCGGAGGTGGTGCGGCGCAAGGCCACCCTGCGCATCAACGGCGACACCACCGCGAACGCCTACTCCGGCGTGGTCTTCGCCTACCAGTACATCCAGAACCGGGGCGACGTGAGCTTCTTCCGGGCCGTGCTCTCGCCCAGCTTCAAGCTCCTGACGTACACCCGGCAGAACCAGATCTTCCTGGACCAGAGCCTGCCGCAGATCATCGCAACGGTGTTCGGCCAATGCCGGTTCACGGCCTTCGACCTGCGCCTGTCGGCCGCCTATCCCGCCCTGGAGTTCGTGTGCCAGTACAACGAGTCCTGCCTGGACTTCGTCTCGCGCCTCATGGAACACCAGGGCATCTACTACTATTTCGAGGAGCAGGAGGCGGGCGAGGTGCTGGTGGTCACGGACTCGCTCATGAGCCACACCCCCCTCTCGACAGCGCCCTGCCTCTACCTGCCGCCATCGGGCATGGACGACCCGCAGCGCGAGAGCGCCGTGCATCAGCTGGTGCTCGATCACAGGATCGTGCCCGCCGGCGTGGTGCTCAAGGACTACAACTACCTGCGCCCGGACCTGGAACTCCTGGCCGAGGCCCCCGTGGCTCCCGACGGCGTGGGCGTGCACTACCACTACGGCGACCACTTCCTCACCCAGGACGAAGGCCAGCGCCTGGCGCGCATCCGCGCCGAGGAACTCCTGGCCGGTCAGGAGGTCTTCACGGGCGCGGGCACGGCCATGCTCCTGCGCGCGGGCGGCCTGGTCACCCTGGCGGGCCACCCGCTGGAGGCCTGCAACGTCCAGATGCTCGTCACCGGCGTGGAGCACAAGGGCCGCGACAAGACCCCCCTCACCTCGGGCCTGGAGCGCGCCGCCACCGCCTCGGACCAGGAGAACTACTACCGCAACACCTTCCATTCCATGGCGTCCCAGCGCCAGTTCCTCCCGGCGCGCTCCACGCCCCGCCCGCGCATCGCCGGACAGTTCCACGCCAAGGTGGACGCCGAGGGCGAGGGCCAGTACGCCATGATCGACGACCTGGGGCGCTACAAGGTGCGCCTGCCCTTCGACCTGGCCGGCCGCCCAGACGGCCAGGCCTCCTGCTGGCTGCGCCTGGCCGAGCCCTACGCCGGGCCCAAATACGGCCTGCATTTCCCCCTGCTCAAGGGCACGGAGGTGCTGCTCTCCTTCATCGACGGCGATCCGGACCGCCCCGTGATCACCGCCGCCGTGCACAACGGGCAGAACCTCAACCACGTGCGCTCCAACACCAACGCCGTCAACGCCATCAAGTCCGCCGCCAACAACCAGATCGTCATGGGCGATCTGCAGGGCCAGGAGTTCATCGGCCTCTATTCGCCCTTCCACGAGACGAGCATCGCCCTGGGCTCCACCAAGCCCGGCGGCGGGGGCAGCATGGAGTTCAAGACCAAGGGCGAGAGCCAGACCCTGGTGCTGGGCGACGAGAACAAGCTCGTGGGCGGCACGTCCATCGAGGGCACGGTGGGCGTGAAGGCCGAGATCACCGCAGGCATGGCCATGGAGATCATGGGCGGCTGGAAGTCCGAACTGGTGATGGGCAACCACTTCGGCGTGGTGGTGGGCAACGGGCTGGAGATGGGCAGCGAGTCCAAGTCGATCTTCGACACCAAGGAAATCCAGGGAACCACGGGCATCGAGATCCAGGCCGGGCTCTCGGAGGCCTATGTGGCGGCCCTCACCTCCATGCGCAACTGGTACACTGCGGCTGCGGGCCTCACGGCCGTGGCCGCCGTGCTGGGCACGGCCGCCTCCGAAACCTGGACCAAGGACGGCTGCTGGCACGACCAGGGCGACTCCGCCATCGACGAGGGCCTGGGCATCACCTTCACGGGGCTCACGGGCGTGGTGGGCATCATCGCGGGCTATTGCGGCTACAAGATCCAGCAACAGCTCAACGCCATCCAGACCGGCAGCCTCTGCAAGGCCGTCACCGAGGTGGCGATGAACAAGGACGGCTTCGAGGTGGAGGTGAACCGCTTCAACCTGGGCGCGCTCTCCCTGAGCAACGTTTCCCCCCTGCCCACGCCCATCACCCTCAAGGCCGTAGG